>NZ_JBHWBW010000309.1:0-9437 GCF_042735675.1 Kitasatospora sp. NPDC059571 | reverse complement strand
CGCCGCGCTCGCCTCGGGCTGTATCCTCTCGGCGTCCCCGGAGGCCCGGACGGTGCGTCCGGCCGCCTGAGGCGGCCCCGGTCAGAGCGCGGCGGGGCGGTGGTCCGGGTCGTGGACCTCGCCGACCAGCTCCTCCAGGACGTCCTCCAGGGTGACCACGCCGAGCTGGCGGCCGTCGGCGTCCACCACGGCGGCCATGTGCGCGGCGGCCCGGCGCATCGCCCCGAGCGCGTCGTCCAGCGGCAGCACGTCGCGCAGCACGGTGACCGGGCGGCGCAGCCGGTCCGGCATGGGCGCGTCCGGGTCCTCCACGTCGAGGACGTCCTTGAGGTGGAGGTAGCCGGTGACGGTGCCGGCCGGGTCGAGCACCGGGAAGCGCGAGTAGCCGGTGCGCACGGCCAGGGCCTCGATCTCCCGGGCACTCACCCCGCCGGGGACGGTGACCAGCTGCCCGGGGGTGAGCAGCACCTCGGTGACCGGGCGCTCGCCGAGTTCGAGGGCGTCCTCCAGCCGCTCCTGGCGCCGCTCGTCGAGCAGGCCGGCGTCGCGGGAGTCGGCGAGCAGGTGCAGCAGCTGCTCGCTGGTGAACACCGACTCGACCTCGTCCTTGGCGTCGACGCGGAGCAGCCTGAGCAGCCCGTTGGCGAAGGCGTTGAGGAAGCGGATGAACGGGGCGAGCACCCGGGCGAGCCCGTCCAGCGGCGGGCCCAGCCAGAGCGCGGCCTTCTCCGGGCCGGCCAGGGCGATGTTCTTGGGCACCATCTCGCCGATCACCATGTGCAGGAAGACCACCACGGCCAGCGCGACCGCGTAGCTGAGCAGGTGCATCATCGACGCGGGCACGCCGAGGGCGTGGAACGGGCCGTGCAGCAGGTGGGCGATGGTCGGCTCGGCGAGCGCGCCGAGCAGCAGCGAGCAGACGGTGATGCCGAGCTGGGCCGCGGCCAGCATGGCGGACACGTTGGTGAGCGCGTGCAGCACCGTGCGGGCGCGCCGGTTGCCGGCCTCGGCGAGCGGCTCGATCTGGCTGCGGCGCACCGAGATGACGGCGAACTCGGCGCCGACGAAGAAGCCGTTGCCGAGCAGCAGCAGGACGGCCGCGGCGAGCTGGAGGAAGGTCATCGGTCGCGCTCCTCGCGGTCGGCGGCCAGCTCGGGGTCGATCCGCTGGATGCGGACCCGGCCGGTGCGGTGCCGGTCCAGGGCGAGCACGGTGAACCGCCAGCCGGGCAGTTCGGCCTGCTCGCCGACGGCGGGCAGTTTGCCGAGCAGGTCGGCGATCAGGCCGCCGAGCGTCTCGTACGGGCCGTCCGGCGCCTGGAGGCCGATCGCCTCCAGCTGGCCGATCCGGGTGAGGCCGTCGGCGTCCCAGACCGGGAGGCCGTTCTCGGGCGGCATCGGGCGCAGGTCGGGGATGTCGGCCGGGTCGTGCTCGTCCTGCACCTCGCCGACGATCTCCTCGACGATGTCCTCGACGGTGACCACGCCGGCGGTGCCGCCGTACTCGTCGACGACGATGGCCATCGGCTGCTGACGGCGCAGCCGCTCCAGCAGCGGCTCGGCCGGCAGGGTCTCGGGGACGAGCAGCGGCGCGGAGGCGAGGTGGACGACCCGGGTGTGCGAGCGGCGCTCCTCGGGGACGGCGAGGGCGTCCTTGAGGGTGACGGTGCCGGTGACCTCGTCCAGGCTCTGCACGTAGACCGGGAAGCGGGAGAGGCCGGTGGCGCGGGCCAGGTTGAGGACGTCCGCGGCGGTGGCGTCGTGCTGGAGCGCGACGACGTCGATCCGCGGGGTCATCACGCTCTCGGCGGTGAGCTCGCCGAGGCCGAAGGTCCGCACGAAGAGCGTGGCGGACTGCTGGTCTATCGCTCCGGCCCGGGCCGAGTGGCGGGCCAGCGCGATGAGTTCGGCGGGGCTGCGGGCGTGGCCGAGCTCCTCCTGCGGTTCGATGCCGAGGGCGCGCACGATGCGGTCCGCGGAGCCGTTGAGGAAGGCGATCAGCGGCCGGCAGACGGCGGAGAAGACCCGCTGCGGGCCGACCACGGCGTAGGCGACCTGGAGCGGGCGGGAGATCGCCCAGTTCTTGGGGACAAGCTCGCCGATGACCATCTGCAGCACGGTGGCGCCGACCAGGCCGACGATGACGGCGGTGCCGCGGGCCGTCGACTCGGAGAGGCCGACCGCGGTGAAGACCGGCGAGAGCAGCACGGAGAGGGCCGGCTCGGCGAGCATACCGACCACCAGCGAGGTGACGGTGATGCCGAGTTGGGCGCCGGAGAGCTGGAAGGAGAGGTGCCGCAGTGCCCGGGAGAGGGCCGTGGCCCGGCGGTCGCCGGCCCGGGCGGCGCGTTCGACGGTGCCGCGCTCCACGGTGACGAAGGAGAACTCGGCGGCCACGAAGAGGCCGTTCGCGAGGATCAGCAGCAGCGCGGCGGCCAGCAGCAGCCAGGCGGTGATCACAGTGCCGCCCGCTTTCCCTGGCTGGAGGGTGCGGCGGCGCGGGTACTACCGGACGGATCGTCCATGGACGGGGAGTGTCACTCCTCTGGTCGGTACGGCGGCGGCCGGGACCTTTGCCCCGGCTTTACCAGCGTAGACGATTCGGAAGGCGTGCAACGGGCCCGGGGTGTCGGGCGCTCAGCGCCGCGCCGTCCCGCGGTCGTCGACCAGGTCGCGGAGCGCACGGGCGGCGCTGATCGCCTGCTCCCGGCCGGCCGCGGGCTGGATCCCGACGGCGGCCAGCGAGGTGCCGTCGGCGAGGTCGAGGACGACCCACGGGTCGCCGGCGCGCAGGTTGACCCGGACGATCTCGGCCCAGGCGAGCCGGCGGCTGCGCACGAAGTTGACCACCGTGACGCCCTCGTCGTCGGCGCTGACCCTCGGCCGGGCCAGCATCAGGCCGACCGCGGCGAACAGCAGCCCGCTGCTGACCATGGCGATCCGGTCGTTGGCCTGCCAGTTGGGCGGCATGGCGAAGGCGACGGCGGTGAAGACCGCCACCAGTGCGACGCAGATGGGCAGCAGGACGTAGCGGTTGCGGCGCGGCGACCAGGTCACCGGCAGCGGGGCGGGGGTGGACAACGCGGTGGCTCCAGGGTGCGGGCGGGGCCGGCCGGCCCCGCCCGGAACGAATCAGAGACGGCAGGCGTGGATGTTGGTGACCAGGATGGCCCGGGCTCCGATGCCCCACAGGTCGTCCATGATCCGCTGGGCCTCCTTGCGGAGCACCATGGCGCGGACGGCCACCCAGCCCTCGGTGTGCAGCGGGGAGACGGTCGGCGACTCCAGGCCGGGGGTGAGGGAGACGGCGTCGCCGACCCGCTCGGCCCGGATGTCGTAGTCCATCAGCACGTAGCGGCGGGCCACCAGGACGCCCTGGAGCCGGCGCAGGAACTGCTCCACCCGGGCGTCCTCGCCCGAGCCCTTGGGCCGGATGACCACCGAGTCGGAGATCAGGATCGGCTCGCCGAAGACCTCCAGGCCCGCGTTGCGCAGGCTGGTGCCGGTCTCCACCACGTCGGCGATCACATCGGCGACACCGAGCTGGACGGCCGTCTCGACGGCGCCGTCCAGCTTGGTGACGGTCGCCTTCACGCCGTGCTCCGCCAGGTGCTGCTCGACCAGCCCGGTGTACGAGCTGGCGATCCGCATGCCCTCCAGGCCCTGGACGTCCTCGACCTGGACGCCGAGCGGGCGGGCGAAGCGGAAGGTGGAGCCGCCGAAGCCGAGGGCCAGCACCTCCTCGGCGTCCGCGCCGGAGTCCAGCAGCAGGTCGCGGCCGGTGATGCCGACGTCGAGCCGGCCGGAGCCGACGTAGACGGCGATGTCACGGGGGCGCAGGAAGAAGAACTCGACCTGGTTCTCCGGGTCGACCAGCACGAGTTCCTTGGGGTCCTTGCGCTGGCGGTAGCCGGCCTCATGCAGCATCTCCGCCGCGGGACCCGAGAGAGAACCCTTGTTGGGGACGGCGATGCGGAGCATGAGAGGCGAGTCCTTCACTGTGGTAGGGGTGGCTGGCACGGAGTGCTCAGAGGTACGCGTACACGTCGTCGAGCGTCAGCCCGCGGGCGATCATCATCACCTGAAGGTGGTACAGCAGCTGCGAGATCTCCTCGGCCGTCTGCTCGTCCGACTGGAACTCGGCGGCCATCCAGACCTCGGCGGCCTCCTCGACGACCTTCTTGCCGATCGCATGGACGCCCTGCTGGACGAGCTGCGCGGTGCGGGAGGACGAGGGGTCGCCGCTGGCGGCCTTCTGCTGGAGCTCGGTGAAGAGCTCCTCGAATGTCTTCGAAGCCATGATGAGCTCACCATACGGGGTGCGGGCTGACCGACGGTAAACGGTTCCGGACCGTGGACAGTCCGGTGGGACAACCGCTACCGCCAGGGCTCCGACACCCCGCGCAGCGCCACCGCGGTGGCCACCGCGGCGGTGACCGCCTCGTGGCCCTTGTCCTCCGAGGAGTCCGGCAGGCCGGCGCGGTCCAGCGCCTGCTGCTCGTTGTCGCAGGTCAGCACGCCGAAGCCGACCGGGACGCCGGTGTCGACGGCGACCTGGGTGAGGCCCATGGTGGCGGCCTCGCAGACGTAGTCGAAGTGCGGGGTGCCGCCGCGGATCACCACGCCGAGGGCGACCACGGCGTCGTAGCCGCGCTCGGCGAGGTGCTTGGCGGCGACCGGCAGCTCGAAGGTGCCGGGCA
Organism: Kitasatospora sp. NPDC059571; assembly: GCF_042735675.1. Lineage (NCBI taxonomy): Bacteria > Bacillati > Actinomycetota > Actinomycetes > Kitasatosporales > Streptomycetaceae > Kitasatospora > Kitasatospora sp. NPDC059571. The sequence goes on along the minus strand of NZ_JBHWBW010000309.1, from coordinate 4,738 downwards.
CCCGCAGCACGGTCGGCTCCTCGATGCCCAGCTCCTTGAGGGCGCGGTGGGCGCCGTCCAGCAGGCCGCCCATGACCTGCTCGTGCCACTGCGCGGCGATCACCGCGACCCGCAGGTCGGCGCAGTTCCTGATGTTCAGCTCGGGGGCTCCGTGGCCGCTCACGTGCGTACGTCCTCTGGTGTGTGGGGGTGGATGGCGGAGTGGATCAGGACTCGGAGTCGAGCCACGGCAGGTCGTGGCCCATCCGGTCGCGCTTGGTGCGCAGGTAGCGCTCGTTGTGCTCGCCGGCGCGCACGGCGACCGGCAGGCGGCCCTTCACCTTGAGGCCGTACTCGGTGAGCGCGGCCTGCTTGTGCGGGTTGTTGCTGAGCAGGGTCAGCGAGCGGACGCCGAGGTCGGCGAGCATCTGGGCGCCGATCGAGTAGTCCCGGGCGTCCGCGGGCAGGCCGAGGTCGAGATTGGCGTCCACGGTGTCACGGCCCTGCTCCTGGAGCTCGTAGGCGCGCAGCTTGTGGGTGAGGCCGATGCCGCGGCCCTCGTGCCCGCGCAGGTAGAGGACGACACCGCGGCCGGCCTCGGCGACCTGGCGCAGCGAGGCCTGCAGCTGCGGGCCGCAGTCGCAGCGCAGCGAGCCGAGCACGTCGCCGGTGAGGCACTCGGAGTGCAGGCGGACCAGCACGTCCTCGCCCTCCGGCAGCCGGCCCCCGGCGTCCAGGCCGCCGGCGACCAGCGCCAGGTGCTCGACGCCGTCGATGGTGCCCTTGTAGCCGACGGCGGTGAAGTCGCCGAACGCGGTGGGCAGCGTGGTGACCGCGGCCCGGTCGACGTGCAGCTCGGTGCGGCGCCGGTAGGCGATGAGGTCCTCGATGGAGATGATCGCGAGGCCGTGCTCGCGGGCGAAGGCGACCAGCTCGGGCAGCCGGGCCATGGTGCCGTCGTCGTTGACCACCTCGGCGATCGCACCGGCCGGGGCGAGGCCGGCCAGCCGGGACAGGTCGACCGCGGCCTCGGTGTGGCCGGGGCGGACGAGCACGCCGCCGTCGACCGCGCGCAGCGGGAAGACGTGGCCGGGCCGGGTGAGGTCGGCGGCCTCGGTGCCCGCCGAGGAGAGCAGCCGGATGGTGCGGGCGCGGTCGGCGGCCGAGATGCCGGTGTCGACGCCGTCGCGGGCGTCCACCGAGACGCTGTACGCGGTGCCCTTGCGGTCCTCGTTGACGGCGGTCATCGGGGGCAGCTTGAGCCGGTCGAGCTCCTCGCCGGTCATCGGGGCGCAGATGACGCCGGAGCTGTAGCGGATGGTGAAGGCGAGCAGCTCGGGGGTGGCGGCGGAGGCGGCGAAGACGATGTCGCCCTCGTTCTCGCGGTCCTCGTCGTCGACCACGATCACCGCGCGGCCCAGGGCGATGTCGGCGATGGCGCGCTCGACCGGGTCGAGGACGAGGTCGTCAGTCTGGTTGGCGGTCATGCCGTGGCTCCCTGCGGGGTCTTGGTGAGCGAGGGACGGGCGGTGCGGGTGCTCAGCCACCAGGCGCGCAGGCCGAGCAGGACCAGGACGAAGTAGATGCTGTAGGTGAGGCCGGAGAAGGCGTAGCCGCTGTTGAAGGCGAGCGGGACGCCCACCACGTCGACCGCGATCCAGGCGAACCAGAACTCCACCCAGCCGCGGGCCTGCGCGTACATCGCGGCGAGCGTGCCGACGAAGATGTAGGCGTCCGACCACGGGCTCCAGGAGAGCTCGGGGTAGGCCCGGAAGAGCAGCGCGAGCGCGGTGGTGCCCGCGGCGGTGGCCGCGACCAGGACGGCGCGCTCGGTCCAGGTGGCGAAGCGGACGGTGATGCCCCCGCTGTCGCGCCGGCCGCGCCGCCACTGCGCCCAGCCCCAGGCGGCGGTGGCGATGACGATCAGCTGCTTGCCGATCAGGCCGGGGACGTGGCCGCCGAGGTAGGCGGCGACGAGCACGGCGCCGGAGAGCAGCTGGACGGGCCAGCTGGCCACCGCGCGGCGCCAGCCGAGGGCGAGGGCGGTCAGCCCGAGCAGGTTGCCGATCATGTCGGCCCACTTCACCGGCTCGCCGAAGGCGGTGAAGGCGACCGAGGTCAGGGCGTTCACGAGGCGTCCTTCGCGAGGTGGTCGGGCAGGGTCCGGGTGTCGAGCAGCCGCTCGACGTACTTGGCGAGGACGTCCACCTCGAGGTTGACCGGGTCGCCGACCGACTTGGCGCCGAGCGTGGTCAGTTCGAGGGTGGCGGGGATCAGCGAGACGCTGAAGGAGTCGAGCGCCGCGTCGACCACGGTGAGGCTGACGCCGTCCACGGTGATCGAGCCCTTCTCCACCAGGTAGCGGGTGATGGACTGCGGCAGCGAGAAGCGCAGCACCTCCCAGCGGGGGGTGCCGTCCGCGTCCAGGTCGCCGGGTGCGCGGGAGAGCAGTTCGCCGGTGGCGTCGACGTGGCCCTGGACGAGGTGGCCGCCGAGCCGGGCGCCGAGCGCCATGGCCCGCTCCAGGTTGACCCGCGAACCGGGCCGCAGCGCGCCGAGGCTGGAGCGGTGCAGCGTCTCGGCCATCACGTCGGCGCTGAACTCGCCGCTGCCCGCCGCGAGTTCCTCGGGGCTGTCGACCACGGTCAGGCAGACGCCGTTGACCGCGATGGAGTCGCCGTGCTTCGCACCGGAACAGACCACCGGGCCGCGCAGGCGGATACGCGAGGAGTCGCCGATCTCCTCGATGGAGACGACCTCGCCGAGCTCTTCGATGATGCCGGTGAACACCCGGGTTCTCCTCGCGCTTGGGGCGCGGACTCCGGGGCGGCATGGGAGATGACGCGGACGGCGGCGCACCGGCGGCCCCTCGGCACGGCACCTTCGCCGGGCGGAGCCCTCCTGCACACCTGCACCACGGCCCGTGCCCGGGCCATGGCCGTACTCGTCCGCCGCGCACGCCTCCCATCCGGACTTTAACCGTCGGTCCAGGAATTTCACCTGGTCAACCGGCCGCTGGCTGCGGACGGGTCGCGGACTGTAACCGCCGGTTCGGATTTTCACCGACCCCGGAGTGCGCTGAACGTCACTACTTCTGCCGTCATTCTGCCATGATCGGCGGCATCGCAGCAGGGGGTGCGGCTGTGGCCTGTTTCACTCCGCCACCGTGCGGTCACCGGGAATAGCCGCGGCGGGGGGGCCCCCCCCCGGGGGGGCGGGGGGGGCCCCGCGGCCCCCCCGCCCGCGCGCGGGCCGGGGGGCCCCCCCCGCGGCGGGCCGCCCCGCGGGGGGGGGGGGGGGGGCTGTTTCCCCCCCCCCCGGGGCGGGCCCGCGCAAAGCCCCCCGGCCCCCCGCCCGGGGCGGGCCCGGGGGCGCGGCCCGCGGCCGACACGGCGTCAGGGGCGCGGCAGGTGCACCTCCCTGGCGTGCCGCCGCTGCAGGGCGCCGTCCCAGTCGCCGGTGCAGTAGACGGAGAGCTCGGTGATCGCGCCGTCGGCGACGTCGGCGCGGAACATCTCCCGGCAGTACCAGTCCTCGCCCCCGCCGTGCCAGCGCTCCTCCAGTTCGAGCACGAAGCCGGTCGGGGTGGCGTCGAGGCGGCGGCGCGGCACGGTGCCGATCCCCGGGTGACTGTGGCGGCGCATCGCCACCAGCGCGTCCCGTCCGACGGCCTGGAGCCGCCACTGCGGCATGGTGAAGTCGCAGAAGGCGTCGTCGGCGAACAGGCCCTCGGGCGGGACGCCGGTCTCCAGGAACACCACGAAGGCGTCGGCCAGCTCCTCGACCGTGCCGGTCCGGGTCGTGGTGGTCATGCCGTCACCTCCGCCAGGTTGCGCGACACGACGGCCATCGTCCGCTCCAGCTCGGCCGCCGGGCTGAACTCGATCAGCTCGGTACCCGCGAAGACCAGCGGCAGGTGGCCGGGGGCGCCGTAGTAGGCGTCGCCGGCACGGAACTCCTCGTCGTGGTCGGCGTAGCGGAAGACCACCCGGCCGCTCAGCACCACGCCCCAGTGCGGGCACTGGCAGCGGTCGCCTGGCAGGCCGCGGAAGAGCTCCGCGGGGTCGGCGTCCTCCCGGTAGGTCTCGAATCCCACGGTGTAGCCGTCGAGTCGGGTGTAGCGGGCCTCGATCACCGGTTCGTCCACGACGACCGGCGACTCGGCCTTCGATGTGCGGGGCATGGTCGGCTCCTCCTTCTCGGGTGCCGACGGGGCGTGCGGACCGGCCGCACGATGTGCCGCCGCGGGTCACAGCCGCCAGTCGGGCCGCCGTTCGGGCCGGTACTCGCAGAGCGTCCCCGTCCGCACCGCCGTCGACAGGTGCCGGGCCAGCTCCGGGTGCACCTCGGCGATCCGCCCGACGGCGGTGCGGATCCGCGCGGTCACCGCCGTCCTGGCCCGCTCGGCGGCCGACCCGGTGCGCCGCACCCGGCCGCCAAGCCCGTACGCGGCGGAGAGCTGGGCGACCAGGGCGTCCCGCTCGACGGCGATCCGGGCCGAGCGCTCGCCGTCCCCCGCCGCGTCGGCCTCGTCCGCCTCCGCACCGAGCTCCACCAGCCGCCGCCGGTACGCGGCGCGGGCCGTGGCGTCGATCGCCTCCCCGGTGTCGGCCGGTGCGTGCAGCACCGCGAGGTCGTGCAGGCCCTTGCTGTCCGCCACCCGGACCTCGCGGCCGGCGTAGCGCAGCAGCCACAGGCCGCCCTCCCGGCGGAAGACCTCGGCGCCGTCCGGCGGGGGCGGCGCTGCGCCGTCGGGTGC
>NZ_JBHWBW010000308.1:0-9457 GCF_042735675.1 Kitasatospora sp. NPDC059571 | reverse complement strand
CCCGTCCCGCCGCGCGCCGCCGGGAGCCGCGCCCCGGGCCACACCGGCTCGCAGAAGGTGCTGGTGTTTCATGCCTTCTAATTGCACTGGCCGCGGGTGCCCAGCATGACCAGGCCGGTGATCAGCAGGAAGATGGCGATCGGCAGGAAGACGTACAGCCCGAGGGTCTGTCCGAGGCTCAGGCCGGTACCCGCCTGCTCACCGTCGTCCTGGGTCAGAGCCATGGCGGGCGACGTCATCAGCATCATCAGCGTGGCCGCCGCGGTGACCGCACCGGCGCGCATTGCGTTCCTCTTGTCCACGTTTTCCACGGTACCGGCCGGTCAGCGGGCGACGCTCGGCGGGGTGCGCCTTCCGGGCCCGGCGGCCAGGGCGGCCGTCAGCCGGGCGGTGGAGGGCGCGGCGGCCAGCTCGTCGAGGGTGACCGGGCGGCCGGCCGCGTCCGCCACCGGCAGCCGCCAGTTGGGGTACTGGTCCCAGGTGCCCGGCAGGTTCTGCGGGCGCGGGTCGCCGACCGCGTCCGGCAGCCAGACCCCGACCAGCGCGGCCGGCGTCGCCAGCAGGTAGCCGTACAGCGCCTCCGGGGTGAGCGGGGCGCCCTCGGGCAGCAGGCCGAGCCGGGTCAGCTCGGCGCGCCACTCGGCGAGCTCGGCGGCCGCCTCGTCCTGCTCCTCGGCGAGCGGCCGGGCCAGCAGGCCCAGCCGGTGCCGCAGTTCGACGTGCTCCCCGGTCAGCCGGGCCGCGGTGGACGGCAGGTCGTGGGTGGTGAGGGTGGCCAGGCAGCCGGCCCGCCAGCGCTCGGGCGGCAGCACCTCGCCCTTGTGCCGCCAGTCGCGTTCGAACCAGAGCACCGAGGTGCCGAGGACACCGCGGTCCGCGAGCTCCTCGCGGACCCCGGGCTCCACCGTGCCGAGGTCCTCCCCGATCACGTACGCGCCCGCCCGGTGGGCCTCCAGGGCCAGCACCCCGAGCATCGCCTCGGCGTCGTAGCGGACGTAGGCGCCGCGGGTGGGCGGGTGCCCGGCCGGCACCCACCAGAGCCGGAACAGGCCCATCACGTGGTCGATCCGCAGCGCCCCGGCGTGCCGGGCGGCGGCCCGCAGCAGCTCGGCGAACGGCTGGTAGCCGGCCTCGGCGAGCGCGTCCGGGCGCCACGGCGGCAGCCCCCAGTCCTGGCCGTGCGCGTTGAAGGCGTCCGGCGGGGCACCGACCGAGATGCCCGCGGCGAGCACGTCCTGCAGCGCCCAGGCGTCCGCGCCGTCCGGGTGCACGCCGACCGCCAGGTCGTGGATCAGGCCGACCGCCATCCCGGCCTCCTCGGCGGCCCGCTGCGCCGACCCGAGCTGCTCGTCCACCTGCCAGGCCAGCCAGCGGTGGAAGCCGATCCGGTCGGCGAGCCGCGCCCGCTCGGCGGCCACGTGCGGGCCGTCCGGGCGGCGCAGCCCCTTCGGCCAGCCGTGCCGGTTCGGGCCGTGCTCCTCGGCGAGCGCGCACCAGGTGGCGTACCGCTCCAGCCATTCGCCCTCGCGCGCGGTGAAGGCGTCCAGCGCGGCCTGCCGGCCGACCGTGCGCGGCACCGCGTACAGCACCTCCAGGGCCTGGCGCTTGAGCGCCCAGACGGCGTCCCGGTCGATCAGGCCGTCGTGCTCCAGCACCTCGGCGCGCAGCCGCTCCGCCCGCGGGGCGAAGGCGCGCAGGTCGGCGTAGGCGTACTCGGGTACCGCCTCCACCCGCAGGTGGACCGGGTCGGCGAAGCGCCGCGAGGACGGCCGGTACGGCGACGGGTCGGAGGGCTCGCCGGGCATCCCGGCGTGCAGCGGGTTGATCTGGAGGAAGGAGGCGCCGAGGCCGTCGCCGGCCCAGCGCGCCAGGTCGGCGAGGTCGCCCAGGTCGCCCATGCCCCAGGAGCGGCCGGAGAGCACCGAGTACAGCTGCGCCAGGAAGCCCCAGCCGCGGCCCTCGGGCTGGGGCAGCCGGGCGGGGGCCACGATCAGCGCGGCGGACGCCGAGCGCGGGCCCGCGGTGGCGGTCAGCCGGTGCCGGCCCAGCGGCAGGTCGGCGGGCAGCCAGTGCGAGTGGCCGCGGGGCAGCCGCCAGTCGCCGCCGTCCTCCAGCTCCACCAGCAGGTCGGCCTCCGCGGGCAGGTCGAGAGCGGTGCGGCGGCCCTGACGGACCACCACGCACGGCGGCAGCAGCCGCGCGGCGGTGCGCACCCGGTGCTCCTCCAGTGCCGCGCGCGCCGCCTCCGGCGTCGAGGCGTCCACGCCGAGCGCCGCCAGCACCGCGATCAGGGTGTCCGGCCCGACCGGCACCGGGCCGCTGCCCGGGTCGTAGCTGTCGTCCACCCCGTACGCGTGCGCCAGGGCCGCCAACTCCGGTGGCGCGGGCGGCGCGTCCTCGGCGGGCAGCTGCTCGCCCCCGGTCTGGTCACGGTCGAGGTATGCGGCCACTCTGCGGCTCCCTGCGGTCAGCCCGACACCGAACAGGCACAGTCCTACCCGCCGCCGCCGCGCCCGACCCCGACCGACACGGACCGGTCGATCGGCGGGACGGGTGAACCTGGCCCGCGGCCCCGGCCATCGAGGCGGGTAGTCGCACATATCGGGCATACACGTCACCGCCGTTGACACCCGCCCTGGCAGCTGGTGGGCTGGCCCGGGCGGAGCGGGTGCAGGTGGTGAGCCGGATGGGGAGCCGGTGAACCTGCGGGTTTTTCGGTGTGAGGAGGTCCGGTGCAGGCACGGGTGTCGGTCGCCGCGGGACGGCGGCTTCGCCAGCAGCTCGAGCAGAGCCCTGCGCTGCGCGAACTCCTCCAGCACCCGGCCGCGTTGACGGCCCGGCGGACGGCCGCCCGGACGGCCCGCCAGCTGGCCCCGAAGGCCGCCGACCGCTTCATCGCCGACATCAAGGGCACCCCGCCGCTGCTGGCCTCCGTCCGCGCCGAGCGCCGCCGGCCCGGCCGCCGCAGCTCGCTCCAGCTGGCCGCGACGCTGTCCGCCGCCGCCGTGGTCGGCGGCCTGCTGGCCGGCCCGGCCGTCTCCGCCGTGCCGACCGCCGCCGACCGGCCGGCCACCAGCGCCCCGCTGACGCCGCTCGGCTCGATCACCGAGCCCCGGGTCTTCCCCCGCCCGCAGCAGCTGGCTGCGGCCGGCACCCCGGTCGCCGTCCCCGACACGGTGTCCCTGGTCGCCGCCGACCACGCCGACGGCCCCGCGCTGGACGCCGTCCGGCAGGTCCTCGGCACCGCGGGCGCCACCGACATCGTGGCCGCCCCCGGCACCGCGGAGCCCGCCGCGGGCTCCCTGGTGGTGTACGTCGGCGGACCGGCGGAGGGCTCCGGCCACGACACCGACCGGATGCTCCAGCGGCTCGCCGCCGCCGCCGGGCGGCCCGCCGCCGACCTGTCCACCGTCGGCCTGCCGGCCGGCGGCTACGTGCTCGCCGCCGGCTCGCTGCCCGCCGCGGGCGGCGGCAGCTACGGCGCCGTGGTGCTGGCCGGCGTCGACCGCACCGGCACCTTCTACGCGGCGCAGAGCCTGCGCCAGCTGCTCGCCCCGCTGGCCGCCGGGCAGGGCCAGGGCGCATCCGCGGCGGGCAAGGGCGTGCCCGGCGTGGTGCTGCGCGACTGGCCGACCGGCGCCCCTGTGCGCGGCACCGCCGAGTCGTTCTACGGCACCCCGTGGACCACCGATCAGCGCCTGGACCAGCTGGACTTCCTCGCCCGCACCAAGCAGAACTTCTTCCTCTACGCGCCCGGCGCCGACCCGTACCGCACCAGCCGCTGGCGCGAGTCCTACCCGACCGGGCAGGCCGACGACCTGCGCCGGCTCGCCGAGCGGGCCCGGGCCGACCACGTCGTGCTCGGCTACTCGATCGACCCCGGGCAGTCGTTCTGCTACAGCTCGGGCAAGGACGTGGACGCGCTGGTCGCCAAACTGGACGGGCTGCGCCGGATCGGCTTCGGCGCCTTCCAGCTGCAGTTCCTGGACGTCAGCTACGACGAGTGGCACTGCGCCGGCGACCGGCACCGCTACGGCACCGGGCCGGCCGCCGCCGCGAAGGCCCAGGCCGAGCTGGTCGCGCAGGTCCAGCAGCGGCTGATCGCCGCGCACCCCGGGCTGGCCCCGCTCTCGGTGGTGCCGACGGAGTACCAGAAGCAGGGCGAGACGCCGTACCGGAAGGCGCTGGCCGGCCTGCTGCCGGCCGGGGTGCAGGTGGCGTGGAGCGGCGGGGCGGTCATCCCCGCGACCGTCTCCGGCGGCCAACTGGCCTCGACGGCCGGGCTGTTCGACCGCCCGCTGATGACGCTCGACAACTACCCGGTGAACGACTCCAGCCCCGACCGGCTCTTCCTCGGCGGCTACACCGGCCGCGACCCGGCGGTGGCCACCCGCTCCGCGGTGCTGCTGACCGCCGCGATGGCCCAGCCGGTCGCCTCCCGGCTGCCGCTGGCGACCGCCGCCGACTTCGGCTGGAAGCCGGAGGGCTACCGGGCCGCCAACTCGCTGGCGTCGGCGGTGCACGCCGCGGCCGGCGGCGGCGGGGCGAGTGCCGAGGCGGCGCTGGCCGCGCTGGCCGGCAACAGCTCCTCCTCCCCGCTGGACAAGCAGGAGTCCGGCTACCTCCAGCCGCTGCTGGACCACTTCTGGTCGGTCCTGGAGCCCGCCTCGGGCACCGCTCCCGACCAGGCCAGGCTGCAGGAGGCCGCGGCGCCGTTGCGGAGCGCGTTCGCCACCATGGCCGGCGCCCCCAAGGCGCTGGCGGGCGAGCCGATCGCCGCCGACGCCGGGCCGTGGCTGGACCGGCTGGCCGCGTACGGCCGGGCCGGGCAGGCGGCGGTGGCGATGCTGCTGGCGCAGCGCGGCGGCGACGGCAGCGCGGCCTGGCAGGCCCGGGTCGACCTGCGGCAGCAGCGCGAGCTGCTCGCCCAGGGCGCGGTGACGCTCGGCGCCGGGGTGCTGGACCCGTTCCTGGAGCGGGCGCTCAAGGACGCCGACACCTGGTCCGGGGTGAGCGCCGGGTCCGCCGCACCGACCAGCACGATCGGGACGGCCGACGACCACGCGCCGTCGCTGATGGCGGACGGCGCCGCGGACACCTTCTACTGGAGCTCGGCCCCGCCGCAGGCGGGCGACGCGGTCGGCCTGGACCTCGGCGCCGGGCGCCCGGTGGGCCGGGTGACCGTCCTGATGGGCTCGTGGGGCGACGGCCCGGACGCGGCCACCGCGGCCGACGACTACCTGCACGACGGCGTGCTGGAGTACGCCGACGGGTCCGGCGGCTGGCGGCAGCTGGCGGTGGTGCACGGGCAGAAGAGCGTCTCGGTGACGGCGCCCGCGGGCACCGTGGCGAAGGCCGTCCGGCTGCGGGCCAGGACGGCGCAGAAGACCGCGATCGCCGTCCGGGAGTTCTCGGTGACCGCGCCGGACGACAACCCGGCCGTGGTGACCGGGCCGCCCGCCGCGCCCGGCTCGTCCCCGGACGCGGTGCTGGACGGCAACCCGGACACCGCGTTCCGGGCCGCCGAGCCGGCGACCGCCGACACCGTCCCGCTGACCGTGGAACTGGGCTCGGCCCGGCCGATGGACCGGGTGACGGTGCTGACCGACCCCGGGGTGCAGGCCGCCGCCACCGTGGAGATCCGCGGCACCGACGGCGCCTGGACGCAGATCGGCGCGCTGCGGCCCGGCTACAACGAGCTCCCCGCCGGCGGCCGGGCCGCCGACGCGATCCGCCTGGTGTTCGCCCCGGGCGGGCAGGCGCCGGTGGTCAACCAGGTGGTGCCGTGGTACGCCGACGCGCCGGCCGCGCGGCTGAGCCTGAGCGACTCCAGCGTCGACGTGGTGGCCGGCCAGGCGGTGCCGGTGCAGACGTCCGCGGTGCTGGAGTCGGGGCGCCCGGAGGGCACCACCGGCGAGCTGAAGGCGGAGGTGCCGACGGTCGCGAAGGGGCTGACGGTGACCCAGGGCGCCGCGGTGGCGGTGCCGCGCGGCGGGCGGGTCGGCGTGCCGCTGCGGGTGGCCGCGGCGGCCGGCACGCCGTCCGGGACGTACCAGGTGCCGGTCACCTTCACCGCGGGCACGCTGACCGTGCGGCAGGTGCTGGCGGTGCACGTGGTGCCGCCGACCGGCGGTCAGGACCTGGCGCGCGGGGCGGTCGCCACCTCCTCGGCCGACGAGACGCCGGACTTCCCGGCCGCGAACGTGAACGACGGCGACCCGCGCTCGCGCTGGTCCTCGCCCGCCGACGACAACGCCTGGGTGCAGCTCCAGCTGCCGCAGCCGGCCCGGCTCGGCTCGGCGGTGCTGCACTGGCAGGACGCGCACGCCTCGGCGTACCGGCTGGAGTCCTCGGCGGACGGCGTGACCTGGACGACGGTGGCGTCGGTGGACGACGGCGCGGGCGGCGTGGAGACGGTGCGGTTCGACGCGCCGGGCACCCGCTTCCTGCGGATCCAGGGGGTGAGCCGGGCGACCAAGTACGGCTACTCGCTCTGGGGCGTCGAGCTGTACGCCGTCACGCCCTGACCAGCAGGCCGGCGAGATCGGTCAGCGAGGTGAGCGCCCCGGGGGTGTGCCCGGTGCGGTCGAGCAGCCGGGCCTGCAGCCCGGCGGCGCGGGCCGCGGCGACGTCCTCCACGGGGTGGTCGCCGACGTGCAGCACCCGGCCGGGCTCGGTGCCGAGCCGCTCGGCGGTGATCAGGTAGATCGCCGGGTCGGGCTTCTGCACGCCGCACTCGGCGGGCCGGACCACGGCGGTGAACAGCGGGTCGAGCCCGGTCCAGGCGAGTTCGGCGTTGCCGTTGGTGGTGAGGGCGAGCGGCAGCTCGGCGGCGAGCGCGGTCAGCACCCCGCGGACCTCGGGGAAGAGCCGGGTGGCGGCCGCCCGGGCGGCGGTGAACTCCTCGTACAGCAGCGCGGCCAGCTCGGGCCGGGCGGGCGCGCCTCGCCGGACGGCCTCGGCGAAGCCGGCCCGCCGCAGCTCGGCCAGGGTGGCGCCGGGCAGGTCGGCCGCGACCTCGGCGCGCACCTGCTGCAGCCAGGCCGGGTCGGCCGGCGGGCCGCCGGTCTCCCGGCCGAACACCGCGGCGGCGTGCGCGATGGCGGCCTCGAACGAGGCCCGGAAGTCCCAGAGGGTGTCGTCGCCGTCGAACGAGAGGGCGGCGATCGGGAGCGGCACGGGCGGTCTCCTCGGACGGTGCGGCGGACGACGGCGGGCCGCCGACGCTCCCGCTGGGGGTGCGCCGGCGGCCCATGAGGCGTACCGAAGTCTGACGGGCAGGCCCTTGTCTGTCAGGCGGAGAGCGGTTCCGGGTGCTCGCCGCGGCGGGTGGGGTGGGTGCGGACGGCCGGGGCCGGCAGAGCACCCGCGTGGTCCGTATGGTCGTGGTGCTCGTACTCGCGGAACTGGTCGAGCCCGCCGTACGGCTCCAGGTAGGGCCGCCAGCGCGGGTCCTTGATCCCGGTGCCGATGACGCGCCAGGCCAGGCCGCTGGGCGGGGCCGGGGGACGCTTCATCCGCCAGCCGAGCTCGGTGAGGTGCCGGTCGGCCTTGACGTGGTTGCAGCGGCGGCAGGCCGCCACCACGTTGTCCCACCGGTGCTGGCCGCCCCGGCTGCGCGGAATGACGTGGTCGACGCTGGTCGCGGCGGCCCCGCAGTACACGCAGCGCCCGTGGTCGCGGGCGAACAGGGCGCGGCGGGTGAGCGGGACGGGCCCGCGGAACGGGACCCGCACGAAGCGGGTCAGGCGGACGACGGACGGGGCCGTCACGGTGTCGGTGGCGCTGTGCAGAGTGATTCCGGAATCCTCCAGGCTGATCGCCTTGTGGTTGAGGACCAGGATGAGGGCGCGGCGGGTCGAGACCACACCGAGTGGCTCGTACGACGCGTTGAGGACCAGGACATGCGGCACGGAGGCCTCCTTGGACGCCTGCGGCGCGTGGCTCGCGCCGGGACGAGCGGGTGATCGCGGCGACGCGATCTCCACCAGTGTCGCCTTACCTCTTCGTACGGCGCCACCACTCCTGTGTAACGGACCGGATGTGGAATCCGTCATAGCGGATATGCCCCTGCGCCCCGCGCGGTGCACCCATCGCTGCCGGTGGGGGGCGGTACGGGGCCCGGCGGCGGGCTGACGAGCCGTCCGGGGGGCGGCGCCGGGGCCGATAGGGTTGGACGGGACGGCCCGCCGGCCGGGCCGTCGCCGGTGCCGCGCGCCGGCCGCAGCCCGCACCTCGGAAGGCCCGCACGTGTTCCGGTCCGGTGTCACCGGCCTCCTGGCCGAAGCCACCCCGTCCCCCGCCCAGCCGAGCCTGGACCTCAGGCTCCCCACCAGCACGGACGAGGTCACGGCCTCCACCAAGCAGGCCGCGAGCTGGCTGGACCAGAACTGGCAGAGCTGGGTCGAGGGCGGGGTGCGCATCGTCTTCATCGTGCTGCTGGCCCTGGTGCTGCGGGCCGTGGTCCGCAAGCTGATCACCCAGCTGATAGCCCGGATGGGTCGCCCGGGCGAGGACGAGGCGGAGACCCGGCTCGGCGGGCTGCTTGCCAACAGCGGCGTGGTGAACACCGAGCGCCGCCAGCAGCGGTCCGAGGCGATCGGCTCGGTGCTGCGCAGCGTGGCGTCGTTCTCGATCCTGGGCACCGCGGCGCTGATGGTGCTCTCCGCGCTGGGCGTGAACCTGGCACCGCTGCTGGCCAGCGCCGGTGTGGCGGGTGTGGCGATCGGTTTCGGCGCCCGCAACCTGGTCACCGACTTCCTGTCCGGCGTCTTCATGATCATGGAGGACCAGTACGGCGTCGGCGACGAGATCGACACCGGGGTGGCCACCGGCACCGTGCTGGAGGTGGGCCTGCGGGTCACCAAGCTGCGCGGGACGGGCGGCGAGATCTGGTACATCCGCAACGGCGAGGTGAAGCGGATCGCCAACATGAGCCAGGGCTGGAGCACCGCCGCGGTCGACGTCCAGGTCGGCTACAAGGAGGACCTCTCCCGGGTCGAGGAGCTGATCAAGGACGCCGCCGAGCAGCTGTCCAAGGAGACCCCGTACGACGAGCTGATCTGGGGCCGGGTCAAGGTGCTGGGCGTGGACTCGGTGGCGACCGACTCGCTGGTGCTCAAGGTGGAGGCCCGGACGACGCCCGGCAAGTCGGCGCAGGTGGCCCGGGCGCTGCGGCAGCGGCTCAAGCTGGCCTTCGACCAGGCCGGCGTCAAGCTCAAGGAGGAGGCGGCCGCGGCCCCGGCGGCCTCCGCCGCGGCGGTGGAGTTCCTGCCGCCGTCGGTGCTCGCCGATCCGCACTCGGTGCGCTCGGAGGCGACCAAGCCGATCCCGGTGCAGACCGCCGAGTAGACGGACGACGCGAAGGCCCCCCACCCCGGGGGGGGCGGGGGCCTCGTGGGGTACCGGGCGGGGCCCCGGACCCCCGGGAACGCATAGAGAGTGGTGGTATTAAAAA
>NZ_JBHWBW010000307.1:0-9469 GCF_042735675.1 Kitasatospora sp. NPDC059571 | reverse complement strand
GCCCGCGCTCCCCGCCGGGAAGGCCTGGGAACTCTGGTTCGACGACGGCAGCGCGGCCCGGCCGGCGGGGCTGCTGCACTCCGCGAACGGCTCGCTGCTGCTCGAAGGCCCGGTCGACGGGGCGCGCGGGATCGGCCTCACCCTGGAACCGGCCACCGGATCCCTGCAGCCCACCGGCAACACCGTCCTCGTGCTGCCCCTCGGCTGAGCGGCAGGGCCCGGCCCGGGTGGTCGGCAGCCCCCCGCTCGTTCGAGGCGGCGCGACGCGCCGTGGGACCATGGAGGTCCGCGATGCGCGCGGTACGTCCGCGCAGTAGGTCCGGCGCGGTACGTGCAGCGCGGACGGTCCGTCGGACGGACGGCACGGCGGGAGGAGGCTCCCATGACGGCTCCGATCGGCGGCCGGCCATGAGCGGCGGGTCCGCGAGCGACCGGCCCGTGAGCGGTGGGCCCGGCCGCGGCCAGGCGCAGGTGCTTCGGGTGGCGGTTGTCGGTTCGGGGCCGGCCGGCCTGTACACGGCCGAGGCGCTGGTCAAGCAGACGGCGCAGGGGGCCGACGGGTCCGCGGCCGGGGTGCTGGTGGACGTCCTGGACCGGCTGCCGACCCCTTACGGGCTGGTGCGCTACGGCGTCGCCCCGGACCACCCGTCGATCCGGTCGATCGCCGACTACCTCCGCCGGGTCCTCGAACACCCGCAGGTGCGGTTCCTCGGCGGCCTGCGGCTCGGCCGCGAGGTGACCCGGGAGATGCTGCTCGCCTGCTACGACGCGGTGGTGTACGCGACCGGCGCGCCGCGCGACCGCAGCCTCGGGGTGTCCGGGGAGGACCTGCCGGGCAGTGCGGCGGCCGCCGACTTCGTCCGCTGGTACTGCGGGCACCCGGATGCCGATCCCGCGATGTTCACCCTGGACGCACGGGCGGTCGCGGTGATCGGCGCCGGGAACGTGGCGCTCGACGTGTCCCGGATGCTGGCCCGCCCGGCCGCCGGCCTCGACGCCACCGACGTGCCGGAGCCGGTGCTCGCGGCACTGGCGGCCAGCCGGGTCGAGGAGGTGCACCTGGTCTGCCGCCGCGGGCCCGCCCAGGCCCGGTTCACCACCAAGGAGCTGCGCGAGCTCGGCGAACTGCCGGACGTCGACATCACCGTCCCCGGCCTGCCTCCCGGTGCACTCGACCCGCCGGCCGAGGAGGGCGCACCGCTCGACCGCCGGGTGCGCGGCAACCTCGCCGTCCTCGCGGAGTGGGCCGGCCGCAGCCCGCAGGGCGCCGCCCGCCGGGTGTCGGTGCGGTTCTGGCGGCGGCCGGCGGAGATCCTGGGCACCGACCGGGTCACCGCCGTACGGCTGGAACAGACCGCCCAGGACGCCTCGGGGCGCGTGTCCGGCACCGGCCGCTTCGAACTCCTCCCCGTCCAATTGGTGCTCCGCTCGGTCGGCTACCGGTCCGTGCCACTGCCCGGGCTGCCGTTCGACGAGCGGCGCGCCGTCGTCCCGAACGCCGACGGCCGGGTCCTGGGCGCGGACGGCCGGCCGCTGCCGGGCGAGTACGTGGTCGGCTGGCTCAAGCGCGGCCCGACCGGGGTGATCGGGACGAACCGGCCCGACGCCGTGCAGACCGTCCGCGCCCTGCTCGCCGACCGGGCGCCCGGCACGCCGGCGCACCGGGCGGACCCGGCCGCACCGCCGCTCGCCGACCAGCTGGCCGCCCGCGGGGTGCGTCCGGTGACCTACGACGACTGGCTGGGCATCGACGCCGGCGAACACGCGATGGCCGCCGCCCTCGGCCGCGGCGACCGCGTGAAACTGAGCGGCTGGGACGCCCTCGACACTGCGAGCGGGCACCCGCACGCCGGCCCCGGCCCCGGCCGCTGATCCGGGCGCGAGCGCGTCATTCGGGTGTTCGACCACATCGAGATCAGGGTGCTGACGCCGGGGCCCCGGCGCGCGGCCCAGGTGCAGTTCTGGGTGAACGGCGTTGACCTGGTGGAGCACGCGGCCGGCCCCGGGGGCTTCGGGCCGAGTGCCGCCGGGCTCTTCCCGGCCGGCCCGCCTCTCTACGGGCAACCGGCGGGCCGCGGCGCGTACAGCTCGGCGAGCCTGAGTGCACCGGCGGCTGCTGCGGCTATCTCTCCGCCGTCGTCCAGCGGTTCGGGAACGTCGTCCGCCGATCGGACTGGGAGGTCCCCGCCGACGGGTCCCGCCCACTGGAGTCCGACTTCGAAACGGACCAGTACGACGCCGAGCTGACCCTCATCGAGGCGGACGCCCGCTGGCAGCCCTGCGCCGGCCGCGCACCGGGGCCAGGAAGTCCAGCACCCGCTGCCAGGTCAACTCGGCTGCGGCCGGGTCGTGGTCGGGGAGCTCGCGGTCGGTGTAGAAGTGGCCGGCGCCCGGATAGCGGAAGACCTCCAGGTCGACCTTCCGCTCCCGGGCGCTTCGGCGGAGCGTGGCCACCCGCTCGGGTGGGGCGAAGGGATCCGGTTCGGCGGCGTGCAACTGCACCTTCGCCCCTGGACGGACGGCTGCGGGGAGGTCGGCGACGGCGTGCAGGAGAACGGCTCCGGCGCCGGCCGGGCGATCGGCCCAGAGATCGGCGACGACGCCGGTGCCCATGGAGACGCCGATGAGCACGGTCTCCTCGGGCATCTCCTTGACGGCCTGTCGGGCGCGCGCGACGACCGCGGCCCAGCCGACGCGGTCGAGCAGCCGGAACCCCAGGTCGAGGGTGGCCGCGGTCTCGCCGCCGAAGAGGTCGGGCGTCACGACCTCGTGCCCGGCGCGGCGCAGCCGCTCGGCGGCGAGGAGTTCGACCGGGCGCAGGCCGAGGACGGAGTGGAACAACGCGACGTGGGCCATCACACCAGCTTCCCGCACCGCCGGCCGACGAGGGCTGACGGGCATCCTTCCTGGCCGCGCGCCGGGCAGCCGTCGTGGCAGCCGTGCAACGGCTGTTCCCCGCCTGCGCCCGGCACGGACACAACAGGCGGGGTCACGTGAGCGTGCGGGGCCGGCGGTAGGGGACGAGGACGAGCGGGACCAGGGCCGCCGCCGCGACGGCCTGGGCCCAGAAGGCCAGCAACTTGTCGCTGAACCAGAGGGGTTCGTACATGTTCGGCAGCGGGCCGATGGCGCCCACGTCGACGTACCGGTAGAGGAGGATCGCCGCCAGGCCCGCGAGGGCGGTGGCCAGGGCGAAGAGATCGCCGAGCCGGCGCCGCCAGAGCAGGACGAGGAGGACCGCCAGGGACGCCGCCGCGGCCTCGACCCGGAACAGGTCGCCCTGGCTGACCGAGGCCGAGACCCCGTCGTACTGCTCCGCGAGGTTGGCGTGGACGGCCGCGTCCACGGCCAGTCCGGCGGCGGCGAGCACCCGCAGCGCGCCGCGGACGAGCCGTGCGGTGCTGCGGTTCTGCGGGCCGGGTTCGGGGGTGGCAGCCACGGGCGCTCCAGGTGGCGGGCGGTCAGCTGACGGTCAGGGTCCCGTGCATGAACGGGTGGATGGAGCAGATGTAGGGGAAGCTGCCGCTCTTGGCGGGAGCGGTGAACGTGGCGGACTTGCCGGGCTCGATCGTCCCGGTGTCGAAGGACTTGTCGCTCGCGGTGAGGGTGTGGGCGGTGGTGTCGTTGTTGACCACGGTCACGGTGGCACCGGCCGGCACGCTGAGGGTGTCCGGGCTGAACTTGAAGTCCTTGATGGTGACCTGCACCGCGCCGGCGGACGGTGACCCGCCGCCCGACACGGACGCCGACGCACTGGCCGCGGCCGTGGTCGTCGCGGCCGTGGCGGTCGGGGTCGTGGCGGTCGGGGTCGTGGCCGAGGTGCCGCCCGAACTGCTGGAACAGGCACTGACCGAGAGGGCGAGGAGCGCGGCACCGAGGGCCAGGCGCAGTCGGGCGGTTGTCACGGGCACGGTCCGTTTCGTCTGGTCGGGTTGTCGGGGCCGGGCATGGGTCGCCCAGCACACCTTCGGCGCCCGGCCCTCCCGGCGGCGGTCGACCACGCCCGGGGAGGGCGGAGTTCACCCGTTGGGCCGATCGAGCGGCGGGCCCCGACCCCGTGGAGACGGGGCGCCCCGGGATCCGGGGGCCGGAAGGCGGCATGGCATGCTCTCGGCCATGCTCCTTCGTACGGCCACCCGGCAGGACCTGCCCGCGATCGTCGCCCTCCTGACGGTGGAGGACGCCGTCCTCGACCCGTCGGAGGCGGTGGTCGACGAGGCGTACGAGCGCGCCTTCGCGGAGGTGGACGCCGACGGCCGGAACGAGATGCTCGTCCTGGACGACGGCAACGGCACCGTCCTCGGGTGCCTCCAGCTGACGTACATCCCCGGGCTGGGCCGCCACGGCCAGGAGCGGGCACTGATCGAGGCCGTCCGGGTCCGCGCGGACCGGCGCGGCGCCGGGCTCGGCCGCGAGCTGCTCACCCGCGCCGTCGAGCGGGCTCGGGCCCGCGGCTGCACCCTCGTCCAGCTCACCAGCGACAAGCGCCGGACCGGGGCCCACCGCTTCTACGCCTCACTCGGCTTCGCCCGCAGCCACGACGGTTTCAAACTGCCCCTCTGACCGGCACCGTCCGGTCCCCGGGAAGGGCGAGCCAGCGGGCGGCGGCCGTCATGGTCACCTCGACGTCGTCGCTCCAGGAGCAGACCTCCAGCCACGACAGGAAGCCGTCGTGGGTGAACACCAGGACCTCGCCCGGACAGTCGCCGGACTCCGTGTACAGCAGGGCCTCGGCCGCCACGCGCGTGCCGCCCGCGACCGGGGCCGGCTGCACGGAGCCCGTGTCGAGGTCGAAGTAGGCCGTCCCGCAGCCGCACCCGCACCTGGCCCGGACGCCCAGGTGCGGGATCTGGCGGCGGAGCGCGGCGCGGACCTCGCCGTCGCGGCCGAGGACGGCGTCGAGCACCGCGGCCACCTCGGCCGGGAGCGGCGCCGCCGTGGGCGGGCCGGAGGCAGGGTCGTCGTCCGGCGGCGGCGTGGCGGTCATTCCAGGACGGTATCCCGACCGCGCCGTGGGGCTCCGGCCCGGGTCCCCGGCCCGGGGCGCGCGCCCGGGCCGGACACGGCTCCCTCGGGCACGACTCCGGGTCCGTCGCGGCCCCGGGGCAGTCGTGGTCCGGGGTCAGTCGCGGCTCTGGGCGGCGAGGTCGGCGAAGCGGTCCCAGGCGACCCGCGGACGCGGCAGGGAGCGGCGGTCGAGGTAGCGGGCGGTGGCCTTGCGGGCGGTGGAGAGGGTGCGCAGGTTGTCGCGGAGCGAGCCGGAGCCGGCCGGTTCGACGACCCGGCCGGGTGCGAGCAGCCACCGCTCCCCCTCGCTGCGCAGCTCGCCGCGGACGAGGGCGTTGTGCATGCCGGAGAGCCGGTCGTCGTGGCGGTGGACCAGCAGGCCGGCCGGGCCGGGCGCGACCCGCAGGTCGGCGACCGGGTCCATCGCGAATCCGCCCTCGGTTGCGGCGACCCGGGTACGGGCGAGCAGCGGCGCCCCGGTCGGGTCGCAGGCGGCGAGGACCGCGGTCGGGAAGCGCCCGACCAGGTCGGCGCCGATCGGCGCTCCCCCGTCGGCCGGAGCCGGAACGTCGGTACCGGAACGGCCCGGGGCGAGCAGGTCGGAGAGCGGGGGCCGCACCCGGACCTGGGTGGGCGTCACGGTGATCAGCAGCCGGAGGTAGTACCAGTCCATGAACCAGCGGCCGGGCGCCCCGACGTAGCCCCGGCTGTGCGGCTGGCGCCGGAACAGGGTCCGCCAGTACTCCTCCGCGCCGTCGGGCCCTGCCATGATCTCGTCCGGGCAGTCGGCCGTGCCGGTGATCAGGACCTGGTCCGCGTCGGGCCGCCCGCTGCCGGTCGGGTCGGAGAACAGCAGCGCGACCCGCGGGTCGCGCCGCACGTTCAGCGCCTTCTGCGCGAAGGCGAGGCTGGTGGTCACCAGCAGGGTGCCGTCCTCCCGGAGCCACGCGGCGGTCGGCCAGGCCACCGGGGAGCCGTCCTTGCCCAGGGTCGCGAACTCGCAGGTCCGGTAGGCCGCGACCGTCTCGGCCAGGGTCGGATCGATCAGCGTCATCGGGTGCTCCGGGTGGGATGGGCGCGGCGGCCGCGCCGACGGGCTGCCCGCGGGGCGGGCGGGACGTCCGCACCGGGGCGGGGCGGGGACGGACAACGTCCCGCTCCGTGGGAGCCCGGTGGCATCCGGCGGCGTGCGGACGGCAGCACGAACCGCCCCGAATCCCCCGTGCACATCGATCGTCCGCCCCCCGGCACGCGATGCCCGGCCGGTCCGCGGATGTGGGGTCGGTCGGGCGCATCATGGCCCTGACCGGGCGACATGACCGACCGTCAGCATACGGGACGGCGGACGGCCGGCGTGACCGCGCGGCGGCCGCCGGCTACCAGAGCCGGTCGGTCTCCCCCGGGAACAGCTCGATGCGGGCGTCCCGGAAGGAGGACCGCGCCGCCCGGGCGGCGGGCGAGAAGAAGGCCGCCATGGTGACCTTGTCGAAGCCCGGCCGGTCGCTCGGGAAGGGGTCGGCCGGCGTGCCCCCGACCAGGACGGCGCCCGGCAGGTGCTGCCAGCCGGCGCTCTCGTAGAACGCCCGGAGCGGCCGGTCGCAGGTGAAGATCCCCAGGTCCAGGCCGAGGGCGGGCATGGCCTCCCGGGCGGCCTCCACCAGCCGCCGGCCGTGGCCCTGCCCGCGCGCCCGGCGGCGGGTGACCACGGTGCTGAGGCCCCCGGCGGCGTGGCTGCGCCCGGCGTGCGCGAGTTCCTTGACGAGGATGTCGAGGGCCGCCAGCACGGTGGCGCCGTCGACCAGCAGCATCGACCGGGGCCGCAGCGCGGGATCGTGCGTCGGCGCGGGGTCATGGGCAGGAGCGGCGGCGCCGTGGCCTGCGTCGGGTCCGGGCCACGCCTCGTTCTGGAGGTCCAGCACCTGGACCCGCAGCTCACGAGGGGTGTCCTGCTCCGGGAAGGTGAGGATCTGCACCCACCGATTATGGCGGCGCGCCGACCGTGGGCGAACCGGCCCGACCTGCGGCACCACAGGGCAGCCCACCGGCCTGCGGCACCACAGGGCAGCACAGTGCGCCGCACCGCATCGGAGCCGGGCGTCACCAGGAGCGGGCGGCCTCCAGGAGGTGGTCGCGGACCCGTGCGACGTGCGGACTGCCGGACGCGCCCGGGCGCTGCACCAGGTAGCCGGTGTTGATCGGCGGGTCGGCGGGGTCGTGCAGCAGCACCAGCGCGCCGGAGGCGAGTTCGCCCGCACAGAGGTAGCGCGGCACCACGGCGAAGCCCGCCCCGGCGGTCACGGCCGCGACCACCCCGCGCAGGTCCGGGACGGTGAGGGCGGCCCGGCAGGTGAGGCGCCGGCCGAAGACGTGGCGCCAGTAGCGGCGCACGATCGGCAGGTCCTCGGCATAGGTGACCAGCGGGACGCCGTGCAGCGCGGCGCCGCCGTCCGCCGCCGGGCTCCCGGTCAGGCGCCGGGCCCACCGGGGTGCGGCGACCAGGACGAACTCCTCGTCCGCCAGCGGCACCGCGGTCAGCACCCGGCCGCGCGGCCGGGCGGTGGCGATGACCAGGTCGTGGCGGCCTGCGCGGAGCTCCTCCAGCAGCGGATCGGTCAGCCCGGTGGTCACCCGCAGCCGCACCCCGTCGGCGACCAGCGGGGCGAGCGCGGGCAGGACGGTGGTGCACAGCAGCTCGGCGGGACCGGCCAGGTGCACCGGGTCCGCGGCGGCCTCGGGTCCGCCGCCGGGGGCGGTCGCGGCCGCAAGGGCGTCCAGCGGGGCGGCGACCCGGGCCGCGAGCTCGTCGGCCACCGGGGTCGGGGCGACGCCCCGCGGCAGCCGTTCGAACAGCTCGCGCCCCTCGTGGCGTTCCAGGGCCCGGATCTGCGCGGTCACCGTCGGCTGGGACAGGCCGAGCACCTGGGCGGCGGCCGTGAACGACCCGGACCGGTGGACGGCGAGGAAGGTGCGCAGCAGGTTGAGATCGGCCGACGCTCCGGGGCCACCCGTGCGGCTCGGCGCCGATCCATCGGCATCACTATGGCTCACCGCCTCAGGATACCGGGCGAGCGGCCGCCCCCTACCCGGGAAGAGCAGTGCCGAGTGGGCGCGCTTGCCATCGGTCTTCCTATGGGAGCCATCGGAACCGTCATTGGCGGGGATCCGGGGACCGGCCTAGGGTCGAGTCATCGCCGGGTCGCCCCCGGGGGCCGCCGCGGGCGGTTCCGGGCGGCCGGGCCGATGCACCCGGGGCCCGGGCGGGCCCGCCGCCGAAGAGAGCACGCGGAGAGCACACAGCATGTCGAAGATCCTTTTCGTCGTCACCGGAGCCACCTACTGGACCCTCAACGACGGCACCCGGCACCCCACCGGCTTCTGGGCCGAGGAGGTCGTCGCCCCGTACAAGGCGTTCACGGCCGCCGGCCACCAGATCACCGTCGCCACCCCCGGCGGGGTCGTCCCGACGCCGGACCGGGGCAGCCTCACCCCGGAGGCCAACGGGGGCGCGGAGGGCGCCGCCGAGATCGCCGCGGGGCTGGAGGCCTTCACCGGGCTCCGGGAGCCGATCGACATCGCCGACGTCCGGCTGGACGACTACGACGCCGTCTTCTACCCGGGCGGCCACGGCCCGATGGAGGACCTCGCCGTCGACGCCGGCTCCGGCCGGCTCCTGGTCGACGCGCTCGACTCCGGCAAGCCGCTCGGCGTGGTCTGCCACGGCCCGGCGGCCCTGCTCGCAGCCACCCGGGAGGACGGCAGCAACGCCTTCGCCGGCTACCGGCTGACCGGTTTCAGCAACGCCGAGGAGACCCAGGCCGGGCTCGCCGACAAGGCACCCTGGCTGCTCCAGGACCGGCTGACCAAGGCCGGCGCGGACGTCCAGGTGGGCGAGCCGTGGGCGCCGAAGGTGGTCGTCGACCGCAACCTGATCACCGGCCAGAACCCGCAGTCCTCCGCCCCGCTCGCCGCGGAGATGATCCGGACCATGGCGCTGGGCTAGGCCCTCGCTTTCATATCCAGCGGCTGATCCGACAGCCGATCCCGAATTCTCGAAGGACCCCGGCGGGGCGACCCGCCGGGGTCCTTCGTCGCTGCCGGGACCCATGGGTCCGGCGCCCGCATCCACATGGCACCACCGGGCACCGCGCGGCGCCATGCAGCGCCACGTGGCGCCACGCTCCTCCCGAGACGGCATACCCCGAGGCCCGGGCAGCCCGCACCGCCGGCCCTCCTGCAGCGCATCCCCGGCTCAGGGACGGCATCACCGCCATCACCCGATCGTGGCGCCATTCGGGCTTGCGCATGGCGCCATGATGGTGCCATCATGACGTCATGGACCTCACGCCGTATGTCGACACCCTCCGCCGCGGGGTTCGCGGGGGCGCCCCGGGCCGGGGGGGGGGGAGCACCGATCTGTGGGCGGGGCGGCCCGCCGCGCGGGGGGTGGGCGGCCCCCCCCGCC
>NZ_JBHWBW010000306.1:0-9523 GCF_042735675.1 Kitasatospora sp. NPDC059571 | reverse complement strand
CCCGGGGCGGTGATCGCCCCGGGCCGCGGGCGGCTACCTGGTCAGGCCCGCCCGGCGCAGCGCGTCGGCCATCGCGCTGTTGGCGGGTGCCTGGGCGCCGCCGCCCTGGCCGCCGCCGCGGCGGTCCTGGCGGGGCGGGCGCTGGCCGCGGTCGCGCTCCCGGTCGCGCCGTGCGCCGCCCCCGTCGCCGCCGGAGCGCGGGGCGGTGTCGTCGTCGAGCCGGAGGGTGAGGCCGATCCGCTTGCGCGGCACGTCGACGGTGGTGACCTTGACCCGGACGACGTCGCCGGGCTTGACGACCTCGCGCGGGTCCTTGACGAAGTTCTTGGAGAGCGCGGAGACGTGCACCAGGCCGTCCTGGTGGACGCCGATGTCGACGAAGGCGCCGAACGCGGCGACGTTGGTGACGACGCCCTCCAGCACCATGCCGACCTCCAGGTCGCCGATCTTGTCGACGCCCTCCTTGAAGGTGGCGGTCTTGAACGCCGGGCGCGGGTCGCGCCCGGGCTTGTCGAGCTCGCCGAGGATGTCGGTGACGGTCGGCACGCCGAAGGTGTCGTCGGCGAAGTCCGCCGGGCGCAGCGCCCGCAGCGCGGAGCTGTTGCCGATCAGCGCGGTCAGGTCGCCGCCGGTGGCGGCGAGGATCCGGCGGACGACCGGGTAGGCCTCGGGGTGCACGGCGGAGGCGTCGAGCGGGTCGTCGCCGCCGGGGATCCGCAGGAAGCCCGCGCACTGCTCGAAGGCCTTGGGGCCGAGTCGGGCGACGTCCTTGAGCGCCCGCCGGGTGCGGAAGGGGCCGTTGGCGTCGCGGTGGGCGACGATGTTGTCGGCGAGCGTGCCGGTGATGCCGGAGACCCGGGTGAGCAGCGGCGCGGAGGCGGTGTTGACGTCGACGCCGACGGCGTTGACGCAGTCCTCGACGACGGCGTCCAGCGAGCGGGAGAGCTTCACCTCGCTGAGGTCGTGCTGGTACTGGCCGACGCCGATCGACTTGGGGTCGATCTTGACCAGCTCGGCCAGCGGGTCCTGCAGGCGGCGGGCGATGGAGACGGCTCCGCGGATGGAGACGTCCAGGCCGGGCAGCTCCTGGGAGGCGAACGCGGAGGCCGAGTACACGGAGGCGCCGGCCTCGGAGACCATCACCTTGGTGAGCGGCAGCTCGGGGTGGCGCTTGATCAGGTCCTCGGCGAGCTTGTCGGTCTCGCGGGAGGCGGTCCCGTTGCCGATCGCGACCAAGTCGACGGCGTGCTTCTTCGCCAGGGCGGCGAGCGTGGCGAGCGCGGCGTCCCACTTGTTGGCGGGCTGGTGCGGGTAGATCGTGTCGTGGGCGACGACCTTGCCGGTGGCGTCGACGACGGCGACCTTGACGCCGGTGCGGAAGCCCGGGTCGAGGCCCATGGTGGCGCGGGTGCCGGCCGGGGCCGCGAGCAGCAGGTCGCGCAGGTTGGCGGCGAAGACGCGCACCGCCTCGTCCTCGGCCTCCTGGCGCAGCCGGGTGCGCAGGTCGATGCCGAGGCGGACGAGGATGCGGGTGCGCCAGGCCCAGCGGACGGTGTCGGTGAGCCACTTGTCGGCGGGCCGGCCGCGGTCGGCGATGCCGAAGCGGGCGGCGATCCGCTGCTCGTAGTCGTTCTCGCCGGGCAGGTCGCCGTCCTCGCCGTCGTACGGGGAGAGGTCGAGGTCGAGGACCTCCTCCTTCTCGCCGCGGAGCATGGCCAGGATGCGGTGCGAGGGGAGCTTGGTGTACGGCTCGGCGAAGTCGAAGTAGTCGGCGAACTTGGCGCCGTCCTGCTCCTTGCCGGCCCGGACGGTGGCGACGATCCGGCCCCGGGTCCACATCCGCTCGCGGAGCGAGCCGACCAGGTCGGCGTCCTCGCCGAAGCGCTCGACCAGGATGGCGCGGGCGCCCTCGAGGGCGGCGGCGGTGTCGGCCACGGACTCGTTCAGGTAGCCGCCGGCGAGGGCGGCCGGGTCCTGGCCGGGGTCGGCGAGCAGGGTGTCGGCGAGCGGCTCCAGGCCGGCCTCGCGGGCGATCTGCGCCTTGGTGCGCCGCTTGGGCTTGAAGGGGAGGTAGATGTCCTCCAGGCGCGCCTTGGAGTCGGCGGCGAGGATCTGGGCGCGCAGCGCGTCGTCCAGCTTGCCCTGGGCCTCGACGGACTCCAGGACGGCGGTGCGGCGCTCCTCCAGCTCGCGCAGGTAGCGCAGCCGCTCCTCCAGGGTGCGCAGCTGGGCGTCGTCGAGTGCGCCGGTGGCCTCCTTGCGGTAGCGGGCGATGAAGGGCACGGTCGAGCCGCCGTCGAGCAGGTCGACGGCCGCCTTCACCTGCCCCTCGCGGACGCCCAGCTCTTCGGCGATCTTGCGTTCGACCGGCATGGTCACGGAGCCTGCCACCTTCTCCCGGGGTTCCTCCTGGTACGCCCTGCATTCTGGCAGGTGCGGGCGGCGGGATCGGGCCGGACCGTGTCCTGCGGGCGTGGTGGCGCGTTGTGCTGAGGGCCGGTGACACACGGTTGTGCGACAGTCACCGAGCCCGATTTGTCTGATATGAGATAGATCACAGCACGCACCTTCCCGTGGAGGCGATGGTGGCTCAGGCCCCGACACCGGTCACCCAGTGGGGGATGCCCCTGGCCGGTCCGTTCCGCTGGACGAGGCCCGCCACCTGGCCGCGCGAGGCTCTCGCGCTGGCCGGGTACTGGGTCGCCAGCCGACTGGTCATGATCGGCATGCTGCGCTCGGGCAAGGCCGAGCAGGCCATCGAGGTCCACCGGACGTACTACGGCTGGTACGAGGTGCTGCGCCAGGGCCACTTCCCGGTCGGCGACGTGACCTGGCAGTACCCGCCGGGAGCGGCGCTGGCGATGCTGGCCCCGGGGATGCTGCCGTTCCTCACCTATCTGCAGGCCTTCGCGGTGCTGATGCTGGTGACCGACGCGATCACCCAGGCCGCCCTGGTGCGGGTCTCGCTGCGGCGCAACGGCGGGGTGCACCGCGGCCGGTCCACGGCCGGCGCCTGGATGTGGGCGCTGTCGCTGCCGCTGCTGCTGGGCATGCCGTTCGGCCGCTACGACCTGCCGGTCACCGCGCTGGCGATGGCGGCGCTGCTGCTGATGCCGAGCCGGCCGCGGGCGGGCGGGGCGCTGGCCGGGATCGGCGCGATGGTCAAGGTCTGGCCGGCGCTGGTGGTGCTGGGCGCGCCGCGCGGCCGCGGCACCCGGCAGGCCTGGGTGTCGATGTGCCTGTCGGCGGCGGCGCTGCTGCTGGTCCTGGTCACGCTCTTCGACGGCACCCTGGACTTCCTGACCGCGCAGCGCGGCCGCGGCGTGGAGATCGAGTCGCTGGGCGGGAGCATGCTCCAGGTCGCCCGGGAGCTCGGCTGGCCGGGCGAGGTGGAGATGCACTACGGCTCGCTGGAGTTCCTCGGCCCGCACGTGGACCTGATCGCCCGGGTCTCGCTGCTGCTGACGGCGGTGGCCTTCGGCTGGCTGCTGCTGTGGCGCTTCCGGGCCCGCCGCTGGAACCCGGCCCTGCCGTACGACGCGGCGCTGACCGCGGTGCTGCTGTTCACCGTCACCAGCCGGGTGATCAGCCCGCAGTACCTCATCTGGCTCATCGGCCTGGCCTCGGTCTGCCTGACCGTCCGGGGCTCCTCGCAGCGGCCGGTCGCGGTGGTCATCCTGCTGACGGCGGGCGTCACCACCATCGACTACCCGCTGTTCTTCGACGCCATGATCAAGGGCGGCTGGCAGCCGGCGCTGGTGATCGTCGCCCGCAACGGCCTGCTGCTCACCGCCTCGTTCTGGTCGGCCGCCCGGCTGTGGAAGGCCTCGGTCTCCCCGGTGCCCGCCCTCCAGGAGGCCCCGCAGACCCGGCGGGGTCCGATCCGGGTGGCCTGACGACCCACCGCGCCGCACGCCCGGCCCGGCCGCGGGTCACCAGGCCGGGCGCAGCCGTCCGCCCGGGCCGAGCGCGGCGACGGTCGCGAGGTCGGCGGTCAGCCGCTGCAGGCCCGCCCCGCCGAGCGCCTCGGCCCAGGGGCGGACGGCGTCCGCCGCGGCTTCGTCCGCGGCCCGGGTGCAGGCCCACCCGCGCTCGGTGAGGGCGACCAGCCGGGCGCGTGCGTCGGCGGGGTGGGGGCGGCGCTCGACATAGCCCTTGCGGACGAGCTCGTCGACCATCTGACTGGCGGCCTGCTTGGTGACGCCGAGGTGGTCCGCGAGGTCACCGACGGTCGCGCCGTCCGGGGCCAGCCGGGCGAAGGCGAAGCCGTGCGCGGGCCGCACGTCGGTGAAGCCGCGGTCGCGGACCCCCGCGTCGATCGCGCCGACCAGATCGGCGGCGAGGCCGAGCACGAGGGGGGGCAGGCTGCGGGCGGGGTTCTGGTCCACGGCCGCAGTGTAGGCGGCCCGGCGGCCCCGGCGGGCTCGAAATCAGTCAAGCAGCTTGACTATTCGGCGCCCGCGCCGCAGGATCAAGTCAAGCAGGTTGACCACTTTTCCGTACGCGTCCGCCGGCCTCCCCACCCCACCGCACCGAAGGAGCACACCCATGCCCGTCGTCCGCCCCGAGCAGGCCGTCCGCCACGAGACGCACGGCGCCCGCTTCCTGGTCCACGCCTCCCCCGCCACCGGCGCGGCCGTCCTGCGGGCCTGGCGGCTGGAGATCCCCGCCGGCACCGCAGGCGTCGAACACACCATCAGCCACGAGGAGGTGTTCCACCTGCTGGCCGGCTCGGCCGTGGTCGCGATCGACGGCCGGCCCGCGACGCTCGCCGCCGGCGACACCGCCGTCGCCCCGGCCGGCAGCACCCTGCGGGTCGACAACCCGGGGCCCGGGCCCGCGGCGGCCTGGGTCACCACCACCGCCGGCCTGACCGCCACGCTCGCCGACGGCACCGTGATCACTCCGCCCTGGGCGGCCTGACGCGCCGTCGCCGGACCGCACGGCGGCGCCCGGGGCACCGCCCAGCGGACAGATACGCACACGGAGCGTCCGGTGAACCGGGGCCCGCGGGGGCAGAAGGCTGCCGAAGCCCGGGCAGAGCGCCGCGGGCCCGTGAGGAGGTCCTGCGATGCGGTTGCCGACGCGCGGTCGGCGGTACGAGCCCGACGAGCCGTCCGCGGACGAGGGCGAGGAGACACCGGACGCACCCCCGCGCCGCCACCACCCCGCCGGCGGCCGCCGCCGGGGCATCCCCTGGTACATCGGGCTGCCGGTCACCCTGGCGGTGATCGCGGCGGTCTTCCTGGCCGCCGCCCGGCTGCAGCTGCTGCCTGGACTGCCGAACCCGTTCGCCGAGCACCAGGTCGACCGGAGCCAGCCGGCCGTGCTCCGGTCGATCCAGGACATGAGCCGCTACACGGCGGCGACCGGCAACTTCCAGGTGATCGTCGACCTGGACCAGGAGGCCAGGTTCCTGCCGTCGCAGATCCTGGGCAAGCGCACCCTGTACGTCGCCGCCGGCACCGTCGGCGCCTACGTCGACCTGGGTGCACTCGCCGACGGCTCGGTGAAGGTGTCGGACGACCGGCGCACG
This sequence comes from Kitasatospora sp. NPDC059571, assembly GCF_042735675.1. Taxonomy (NCBI): domain Bacteria; kingdom Bacillati; phylum Actinomycetota; class Actinomycetes; order Kitasatosporales; family Streptomycetaceae; genus Kitasatospora; species Kitasatospora sp. NPDC059571. The sequence continues at coordinate 3,987 of NZ_JBHWBW010000306.1, read as the reverse complement.
GCGACCGTCGTCCTGCCGCACGCCCGGCTCGCCGACCCGGCCCTGGACGTCCGCCGGTCGTACGTCTTCGCCCAGCAGCGCGGGCTGTTCGACCGGATCGGCGACTTCTTCTCCGGCAACCCCGGCGACCAGCAGAAGCTGGAGGTGCTGGCCACCGAGAAGATCACCGCGGCGGCCAAGGACACCGCGCTGGCCTCGACCGCGGAGGCCAACACCCGGAACATGCTCCAGGGCCTGCTGCGGTCCCTGGGGTTCACCTCGGTGACGGTCACGGTCGGGCCCTGAGCCACGGCCGGTGGGTCCGGCCCGCCCCGGCTTGTCCAGGGCCGGGCGGGCCGCCCTCCACGCATCCTCCGGCGATGCCCGGACCGGCGGACGCTGCGCCCGGCGGGCGCGGCACGGCGGGCGGGCTGCAGACCGCAGCACTTATGCATGCACCATACAACCATCCTCCCGCACGGAGAACCCCCCCGATCCGTGAGCCGCGCCACCCCCGCGGCCGACCGGGCCGGGGCACGCCCCGGCCCTCCGCTCAACCCTCGTCGTCGTGCCGGCTGCCCGCACGCGCGGCGGCCAGGAAGAGGATCAGCGCCAGGACCGAACAGCCCAGCACGCCGGCGACCACATAGCCCACGGTCGTGGACCTCCTTCCGTTCACGCACAGTCTCGGCACGCCGGCCGGGCACCCTGAGCCGGCCCCGGCGATTTCACCCGCACAGGGAGCACCGCGCGGCCTCGCGCCGCCTCTTTCGGGGGACGGGTTCGGGCCGCGGGCCGCACGGATCCGGCCAAGCCCGCACCGCCCCGACAAGCCTGCTCCGTATGCGACTTGGCATGAGCTAGATTGAAATCGGTTGACCGAAGCAACTGCCCACTCCTCCCACCCGAGGTGCTAGATGCAGGTGACCGTCGATCAGGACCGCTGCTGCGGATCGGGCCAGTGCGTCCTGACCGCCCCCGCGGTGTTCGACCAGAGCGAGGACGACGGCCTCGTCCGGCTCCTGCGGGAGCGCCCCGCGCCGGACGGGCAGAGCTCCGTCCGCCTCGCCGCCGCCCTCTGCCCCGGCGGTGCCATCAGCATCCGGGAGACCTGACTCCCGCGCACCTCGACCGACCGTCAGGGCTGCTCGCCGCGCAACGACCGCACGCGGAAGGACCGGCATGACCACCGCACCCCCTCGGCACGACACCACCGGCCCCGTCCCGGCCGCCCCGGCCGCCCGGGACGCCGGCTGTCCGTTCGCTCCCCCGCCCGCCTACCGGGACGCCCACCGCGAGGCGGGGCCGGTCAGCCGGATCTCGCTCTGGGACGGCACCTCCTGCTGGCTGGTCACCGGCCACCCGCAGGTGCGGGCCGTGCTCGGCGACCAGCGCTTCAGCGCCGACGCCCGGCACCCCGGCTTCCCCTTCCTCTCCCCCGGCCGCCGCGAACTGGTGAACCGGGCCACCCCGACCTTCATCCGCCTCGACGACCCCGAGCACGCGCGCCAGCGCCGCATGCTCACCGGCGACTTCATCGTCAAGCGGATCGAGGCGATGCGCCCGGAGATCCAGCGGCTGGTGGACGACGCCCTGGACACGATGATCGCGCACGGCTCGCCCGCCGACCTGGTCGACGCCTACGCCCTGCCGGTGCCCTCGCTGGTCATCTGCCACCTGCTCGGCGTCCCGTACGCCGACCACGGCTTCTTCCAGAGCCGCAGCCGGGCCCTGCTCGACCTGACCGGACCGGCCGAGACGGTCGGCACCGCGCATCGCGAACTCACCGCGCACCTCACCGAACTGGCCGCCAGCAAGGCACGCGAACCCGACGACACCCTGCTCGGCCGCCTGGTCGCCCGCCCCGACGTGACCCTGGCCGAGGCGGCCTCGATGGGCCTGCTGCTGCTGGTCGCCGGTCATGAGACCACCGCCAACATGACGGCCCTGGGGACCCTCGCGCTGCTGCGCCACCCCGCGCAGGCGGCCCGGCTGCGCGCCGAACCCGCGCTGGTCAAGGGCGCGGTGGAGGAGCTGCTGCGCTACCTGACGGTGGTGCACCTGGGCGTGCCGCGGGTGGCGGCCGAGGACGTCGAGCTCGACGGCCTGACGATCCGCGCCGGCGAGGGCGTGCTCTGCATGCTCTCCACCGCCAACCGCGACGAGCCGGCCTTCCCGGACGGCGACCGCCTCGACGTCACCCGCGACGCCCGGCGCCACTTCGCGTTCGGCTTCGGGGTGCACCAGTGTCTGGGCCAGCCGCTCGCGCGGGTCGAGCTGCAGATCGCCCTGGAGACCCTGCTGCGCCGGCTCCCGGAGCTGCGGCTGGCGGTGCCCTTCGAGGAACTCCGGTACCGGACCGACATGGTGGTGTACGGCGTCCAGGAGCTGCCGGTGGCCTGGTGAGGCGCCCGTCGGGGCCTCAGCCGAGCGGCTCGATGTCCCGGTGCGCGGCGGCCAGCAGCAGGTAGCCCTCGCCGTTCGCCCTGATCCCGGCGCGCTCGTCCTCGGTGAGCTCGCGGCGGACCTTCGCCGGGACGCCCGCGACCAGCGAGCCGGGCGGAACCTCGGTGCCCTGGGTGACCACGGCTCCGGCGGCGATCAGCGAACCGGCGCCGATCCGGGCGCCGTTGAGGACGGTCGCCCCCATCCCGACCAGCACGTCGTCGGCGACCGTGCAGCCGTGCAGGACGGCGTTGTGGCCGACCGAGACCCGCTCGCCGAGCCGCAGCGGGAAGCCCGGGTCCGCGTGCAGCGTGCAGTTGTCCTGGATGTTGCTGCCTGCGCCGACCGTGATGGTCTCGGCGTCGCCGCGCAGCACCGCGCCGTACCAGACGCTCGCCCCGGCGGCGACGGTGACGGCACCGACCACCACCGCGCCCGGCGCCACGAAGGCGCCCGGGTCGACCGCGGGGACCAGGCCCCCGACTGCGGCGATCAGCGGCTCTGCCATGGTCGTTCCTCCTGTGCCGGGGGTGGTGCGGGCCGGGGTGGTGCGGGGTGTGCTCGCACCGGCGGGCGGGTGCCCGGCGGGCGGGGTGCGGGGTCTCGGTGCGGCCGGTGGCCGGCGGGCCGGTCAGCCCTCGTACGGCAGGAGCTCGGGGCGCTTGGGCGGGCGGCCGTCGCCGGACGAGCGGCCGGTGAGCCGGCGGCCGATCCAGGGGCCGAGGTGGGTGCGCAGCCAGCGCAGGTCGGCGCGGAGCTTCGCGGCGCGTCCGGCCGGGGCGGCGGGCGGCAGCGGGGTGCGCCAGTCCTCGGCGGACGGCCGGCCGAGGGCCTCCAGCACGGCGAGCGCGACCCGGCGGTGCCCCTCCGGGGAGAGATGGAGCCGGTCCTCGGCCCAGAGCCGGGCGTCGTCGAAGCACGGGGCGGTGAAGAGGTCGACCACCACGGCCCGGCCGCCGCTGTCCCGGGCGATGCCCTCGACGAAGGCCTTGAGCTCCAGGATGGCCGGCAGCAGCCGGGTGCCGCCGGGCATCCGGCGGGCGGGGTCGGTGCTGGTGAACATCACCACGGTCGCGCCGCCGGCGAGCAGCGCCTCGGCCGCCGCGCCGAGCCGCCCGCGCACCAGGGCGATGTCACAGCCCGGGCGCAGCACGTCGTTCAGGCCGCCGGCGAGGGTGATCAGCTCGGCGTCCATGGCGGCGGCCGAGGGCACCTGCTCGTCGCAGATCTGGCCGATCAGCTTGCCGCGGACGGCGAGGTTGGCGTACCGGAAGCCGCCGTCCGGCCGCTCGGCGGCGAGCGCCGCGGCGACCCGGTCGGCCCAGCCGCGGAAGTGGCCGTCGGGCAGCAGGTCGTCGCACATGCCCTCGGTGAAGGAGTCCCCGACGGCGACGTAGCTGGTGAAGCTGCGGCGGGTGTCGGCAGCGGTGGTGTGGGGGTGCGTGTTCTCCATGGCCCGACGATGGTACGCGCATCGCGAACTCACCGCGCACCTCACCGAACTGGCCGCCAGCAAGGCACGCGAACCCGACGACACCCTGCTCGGCCGCCTGGTCGCCCGCC
>NZ_JBHWBW010000305.1:0-9566 GCF_042735675.1 Kitasatospora sp. NPDC059571 | reverse complement strand
CGGCGGCCCCGTCGGGAGCGACACGCCCGCCGGTGGCGGTGGCGGCCCGGGCGGGCCGCGCCGCCCGGACGTGTCCGGGCCGCAGCGGCACCCCGGCCGGGACCTCCTCCTCGCCGTCCGCCCGTTCGGCTGCGGCGTGGGAGGCGGCGGCGGGTGCGGCCGGGCGCGGCTGCCCGGAGGCGGCGGCCGCGGCACCGGGGAGCAGCAGCAGGACGGCGGCGAGCAGCGCGGCCAGGACGGCGCCGCGGCCGAGGGCGGTCGGTCGGGTGTGCACCGGTGCCTCCCTTCCGTGGCCGGCGGCTGCGTGGTCGTGCCCATGGTCAAGGACGAAGGTGACGGTGCATCAGTTTCCGGCGGATGTGTCGGGAACGGGGAGGTGTCCGGGCGGAACGGTGCGTACGCCTCCGGCCCACGGGAGCCACGGTGCGGGAGCAGGCGGGGTGGCAGGTAGGGCGCACGGGGGCGCACCGGCCCTGATTCACCCGCACGGGTGATCACGTGCGGCGTCGCAGCCCGGCGGAACCGGCGCACGCCCGGTCGGCCGCCCGATGGGGCCGACCGGGTTGGCCTCCGAATGCCCGCGGGCCGCCGGGGTAGGTCTGTGGGGATGTGGGCCCGCCCGTGCCGGGCGGGCGGTGGCGATCGCGACGGCGGGGACGAGGAGCGGACGATGGTGGACGCACGAGCCGGGCAGCCGGCCGGGCCGGGGGATCTGGTCGACGTGGCGCGGCTGGTCACGGCGTACTTCGCGGTGCGGCCGGACCCGGCCGACCCGGGGCAGCGGGTGGCGTTCGGGACGTCGGGGCACCGGGGGTCGTCGCTGGACGGCGCGTTCAACGAGGTGCACATCGCGGCGACCACCCAGGCGATCTGCGAGTACCGGGCGGCGCAGGGCACGGACGGTCCGCTGTTCCTGGGCGTGGACACGCACGCGCTCTCCGAGCCGGCCCGGGTGACGGCGCTGGAGGTGCTGGCCGCGAACGGGGTGACGGTGCTGCTGGACACCGCGGACGGCTACACCCCGACCCCGGCGGTCTCGCACGCGATCCTCACCGCCAACCGGGGCCGCACGACCGGCCTGGCGGACGGCATCGTGGTGACCCCCTCGCACAACCCGCCGCGCGACGGCGGCTTCAAGTACAACCCGCCGTCCGGTGGTCCGGCCGGCTCGGAGGCGACCGGCTGGATCCAGGACCGGGCGAACGCCCTGATCGCGGCGGGGTCGACGGGCGTGCGCCGGATCCCGTACGCCCGGGCGCTGGCCGCCGCGACGACCGGCCGGTTCGACTTCCTGGGCTCGTACACGGCGGACCTGCCGCAGGTGCTGGACCTGGACGCGGTCCGGGCCGCCGGGGTGCGGATCGGGGCGGACCCGCTGGGCGGCGCCTCGGTGGCGTACTGGGGCCGGATCGCCGAGGAGCACCGGCTCGACCTCACGGTGGTGAACCCGCTCACCGACCCGACCTGGCGGTTCATGACGCTGGACTGGGACGGGAAGATCCGGATGGACTGCTCGTCGCCGTACGCGATGGCGTCGCTGATCGGCCGCAAGGACGCGTTCGCGGTGTCGACCGGCAACGACGCGGATGCGGACCGGCACGGCGTGGTGACGCCGGACGGCGGGCTGATGAACCCGAACCACTACCTCGCGGTGGCCATCGACTACCTCTTCCGGCACCGCACGGGCTGGTCGGAGGCGGCCGGGGTCGGCAAGACGCTGGTGTCCTCGTCGATGATCGACCGGGTGGCGGCCGAGCTGAAGCGCGAACTGGTCGAGGTCCCGGTCGGGTTCAAGTGGTTCGTCGACGGGCTGTTGGACGGCTCGGTCGGCTTCGGCGGCGAGGAGTCGGCCGGCGCCTCGTTCCTGCGCCGGGACGGCTCGGTGTGGACGACCGACAAGGACGGCATCCTGCTGGCCCTGCTGGCCTCGGAGATCACCGCGGTGACCGGCCGCAGCCCGTCGCAGCTCTACCGGGACCTGACCGAGCGGTTCGGCGACCCGGCGTACGCCCGGGTGGACGCGCCGGCCTCCCGCGAGGAGAAGGCCGTGCTGGCCGGGCTGACGGCGGACCGGGTCCGGGCCGACCGGCTGGCGGGCGAGCCGATCACGGCCGTGCTGACCGAGGCGCCGGGCAACGGCGCGGCGATCGGCGGCCTGAAGGTCTGCACCGAGAACGCCTGGTTCGCGGCGCGGCCCTCGGGCACCGAGGACGTCTACAAGATCTACGCCGAGAGCTTCCACGGGCCGGCCCACCTCGTGCAGGTCCAGGACGAGGCCCGGGCCCTGGTCGGCGAGGCGCTCGCGGGCTGACCGGGCGCGGCCGTCGGCGCCGCGGGCGGGGGGCGCCCCGACCCATGTGCAACTAGTTGCATAGGGTGGTCGGGGCGCCCTACCGTGTGCCCGTGACCGTGCGAGGAGGCACCCGATGACCGCGTACCCGCGTCTGCTGAGCCCGTTGGACCTGGGCTTCACCACCCTGCCCAACCGGGTGATCATGGGATCGATGCACGTCGGCCTGGAGGAGGCCCCCGACGGCTTCGAACGGATGGCCGCGTTCTACGCCGAACGCGCCCGCGGCGGCGTGGGCCTGATCGTCACGGGCGGCATCGCCCCCAACGAGGCCGGCCGCCCGTGGGAGGGCGGCGCGATGCTCACCACCGAGGCCGAGGCCGACCGCCACCGCACGGTCACCGACGCGGTGCACGCCGCCGGCGGGAAGATAGCCCTGCAGATCCTGCACTTCGGCCGCTACGCCTACCACGCCGACCTGGTCGCCCCCAGCCCGATCCAGGCCCCGATCAGCCCGTTCGTGCCGAACGAGCTCACCGACGAGCAGGTCGAGCAGACCATCGACGACTTCGCCCGCTGTGCCGCGCTCGCCCGGCGGGCCGGCTACGACGGCGTCGAGATCATGGGCTCCGAGGGCTACCTGATCAACGAGTTCATCGCCGCCCCCACCAACCACCGCAGCGACCGCTGGGGCGGCTCCTACGCGAACCGGATGCGCTTCCCCGTGGAGATCGTCCGCCGGGTCCGCGAGCGGGTCGGCGAGGACTTCATCCTGATCTACCGCCTCTCCATGCTGGACCTCGTCCCCGGCGGCTCGACCCTCCCCGAGGTCGTGGAGCTGGCCAAGGCCGTCGAGGCCGCCGGCGCCACGATCATCAACACCGGCATCGGCTGGCACGAGGCCCGCATCCCCACCATCGCCACCTCGGTGCCGCGCGGCGCCTGGACGTGGGTGACCAGGAAGCTGATGGGCGAGGTCGGTGTCCCGCTGGTCACCAGCAACCGCATCAACACCCCCGAACTCGCCGAGGCCGTCCTCGCCGACGGCCACGCCGACCTGGTCTCGATGGCCCGCCCGCTGCTCGCCGACCCCGCGTTCGTCGCCAAGGCCGCCGCCGGCACGCCCGAGGCGGTCAACACCTGCATCGGCTGCAACCAGGCCTGCCTCGACCACACCTTCAGCCTCAAGATCACCTCCTGCCTGGTCAACCCGCGGGCCTGCCACGAGACCGAGCTCGTCCTCGGCCCGACCCGCCGGGCCAAGCGGATCGCCGTCGTCGGCGCCGGCCCGGCCGGCCTCGCCTGCGCCGTCACCGCCGCCGAGCGCGGCCACGCCGTCACCCTCTACGACGCCGCCGACCACATCGGCGGGCAGCTCGACGTGGCGCGCCGGATCCCCGGCAAGCAGGAGTTCGACGACACCATCCGCTACTACCGGCACCAGCTCGACGCGCACGGCGTCGACGTGCGGCTGGGCACCCACGTCACCGCCGACCTGCTCGCCGACGCGGCGTACGACGAGATCGTGGTGGCCACCGGCGTCACCCCGCGCGTCCCGGACCTCCCCGGTACCGACCACCCCAGCGTCCTCGGCTACCTGGACGTGCTGCGCGACGGCGCCCCGGTCGGCCGCACGGTCGCGATCGTCGGGGCCGGCGGCATCGGCTTCGACGTCGCCGAGTACCTGACCGACCCCGGCACCGACACCTCCCGCGACACCGGCGCCTTCCTCGCCCAGTGGGGCGTGGACGGCGAGCACACCACCCCCGGCGGCCTCGCCGCACCCGTCCGCCCCGAGGCCCCGCGCAGCGTCCACCTGCTCCAGCGCAAGCCCGGCAAGGTCGGCGCCGGCCTCGGCAAGACCACCGGCTGGATCCACCGCACCGAGCTGAAGCACCGCGGCGTCACCATGACCGCCGGGGCGACCTACGAGCGGATCGACGACGCCGGCCTGCACCTCACCCTCGACGGCGAACCGCAGCTCCTGGCCGTCGACACCGTGGTGCTCTGCGCGGGCCAGGAGCCCCGCCGCGACCTGTACGACGCGCTCGCCGAGCGCGGCATGGCCGCGCACCTGATCGGCGGCGCCGACCTGGCCGCCGAGCTCGACGCCAAGCGCGCCATCGACCAGGGGACCCGGCTGGCCGCCGCGCTCTGACGGCACCTCACCTGCGGGCCGGCCGGGCCGCGACGGCGCGACGGTGGTGCCGGCCGCGGTCCGGTCCGGGCGGTCAGCGGCGGCTGCGCCACTGCCGGAACCGCCATACGAAGCAGGACACCAGGGAGACCAGCACCACGCCGATCGCGGCGGCGAGCCACTTGTGGCCCGCGACCTTGGTGCCGGTCGCCACCATCAGGACCGCCACCCCGAGCGGCAGCAGCACGGCGAAGACGGTGCGCAGGAACACCAGCAGGGCCAGCGGACGGAGCCGGCCGCGGGAGCGGGCCGGATCCGGCTCGGCGCGGACCAGCCCGAAATGCTCGGCGGCCCGCTCGCCGAGCCGGGTCGTGCCCGACCGGTACGCCAGGCCGAGCACCGGCACCCAGATGAACGGCAGCACCACCCCGACGGCCACCAGCAGGACCACGCCCGCCACCCGCAGGCCGCGCACCAGGCGTGTGGTCTCGCCCGGTGTGCTGGGGCTGACCACCCCGAGGACGTACGCCATCCGCCGCACCACCGACAGCCACTCGCGCAGCGACAGCGAGGGCCGCGGGGCGCCCCGCGGCGGGAGGTCGGTGATCGCCCGGCGCGCCTGCGGCAGATCGGGGTAGACGCCCTGCACGACCAGGAGGTCGGCGGCCAGCGCCGGCGAGGTGGCCGGCTGCCCGGAGAGTTCGGCGATCTCCAGCACCATCCGCAGCTGGGCCAGCATGGCCGCGCAGAACGCCGCGGGCACCAGGGCGAGGAACGGGCCGCCGACGAACGCGCCCTCCGCGATGGTGGTCCGCACCGCCCGGGTGACCACCCCCTCCAGCACCTCGTCGGTGCTCCCGCCCTTGGCGCGCATCTTGGCCAGCGCCGCGGTCGCCTCCTCGCCGGAGCGCTCGATCGCGTACTCCGCGCTGCGCTCGGCCATGTGCGACGGGTCGTGCATGATCCGGTCGAGCAGCTCGTGCGGCGGCCACCGCTTCCGTTCGGTGTCGGTACGCGCCGGACCGCCGGCCGGTGCCTTCTCCGGCCCGGCCGGTCCGCCCTCGTGGCCGTCCATCGCCGGCACCTCCGATCCGCCCGCAGCCCCGGTGCCCAGCCTGGTCGCCCCGGGGCCGCGGGGCGAGCCGGGACACGTCCCCGGGCCGCGACGCCACCGGGTCGGCGCAACACCCGGTGCGCCGCCCCCGCCCGGCCGGCGCGGCGGCCCGCGGGCCGCGGCCCCCCGCGCCCGCGGCCCCCCACCCCCGGGGCAGCCTCCCCCCGGGCCCCCGCCCCCCCGGCCCGTGTCGTGGCCGGTACGCCCGGCGCCGTCGGCTCAGAGGTGCTTCTCGATGTCCGGGATGAGGTCCTGGAAGGTCCGCCCGTTGGTCGGCGCGCCGATCGCGGTCATCTGCCAGCCGCCGTCGGAGCGCTGCATCTTCGCCATGATCTGCGCCGTGTGCCGCCCGCCGCCGGTCAGCGTGTACCGGGCGAGCTCCTGGCCGGTCGACTCGTCGACCAGCCGGCAGAACGCGTTCTGGACGTCCTGGAAGGTCTGCCCGGTGAACGAGTTGACGGTGAAGACGATCTGGTCCACGGTCTTGGGCACCCGCGACAGCTGCACCGTGATCGACTCGTCGTCCGCGCCCTGGCCGGCGCCGCCGGTGAGGTTGTCGCCGCTGTGCCGCACCGAGCCGTCGTTGCTGGTCAGGTGCTGGAAGTAGACCACGTCGACGGGCTTGCGCCCGGCGAACAGGACGGCCGAGGCGTCCAGGTCGATCTCCTGGGCGAGCAGCTTGGCGAAGAAGCCCTTGCGCGGCGCGGCCTGCCAGCCGAGGCCCATCCGCACCACGTCCAGCGTGCCGCCTCCCGGCTTGCCGAGGTCGACCTTCTGGCCCTTGCCGAGGTTCACCGTCATCCGGTCCGTCACCCTTCCCTCCCGCTGGGGCGGCCGTGGCCGCCCGTACCGTCCGGGCCGGCCGCGCCGTACCCGTCCACGACCCTAACTACCCCGGGCCGGCGGACGGGTACCCCCCTGTCCGCGGAATCAGGCGAGGTGTGCGGGGAGCAGCACCAGCCGCTCGGGGTCGAACACCGTCCACTGGGGCTCGCCCCGCCGCAGGACCCGCAGCCGGCACCAGCGGGTGCCGTCGTCCGCCCGCCACCAGGCGTTGATCCGGCCCACCGCCCAGTCGCCGTCCTCGTACCGCACCTCGACCGGCTGGTACACCCGTTCCACCTGTGTCTCGGGCGGTTCCCACCGCGCCGGCTCCGACTGCACGCCGTCCACCGTCACCGCTCCCTGATCGCCATCGGTCGTCACCGAACTCTACAGTCCTGTAGAGGATGCACCGGGGAGAACACGCCGAAACCGCGCGCGCACCCGCCGTATCCGGCCACGCCCGGCGGGCACCCGGGCGGACGGCGTCCGGCGGGCCGGGAGCCAGGGCCCGGGCTCAGGGCCCGCGCTGCGCGTCGTGCGCCAGCAGCGCCACGTACAGCGAGGTCAGCTGCTCCAGATCGTCCAGCTCGATGTCCAGCAGCGCCTCGATGCTCTGCAGCCGCCGGTACATCGCCGGCCGGCTGACGTGCTGCTCCTGCGCCGCCAGCGACTTGTTCCGGCCCGTCCGCAGATAGGTGCGCAGCACGTCCAGCAGCTCCGGGCGGCCCAGCAGCGGGCCGAGCTCGCGGCCGATGAACGCCTGGAGCTCCGGCTCCTCCCTCAGCAGCCGGACCAGCCCGCGCAGCCGGACGTCCCGCAGCCGCGCCACCGGCCCGGACGGCGGCCCGGCCAGCGCCGCGTCCGCCACGTGCACCGCCTCCACGAAGGAGCGGCGGACCTCGTCCAGCACCTGGCAGCCGAAGCCCGCGCCGATCACCGCCGGGCCGCCCAGCGGCGCCAGCCGGGCCTGCAGCCGGGCGGCCAGCCGGTCGGTCTCGGCGTCCGCGTCCCGCTCGGACGGGATGCTCAGCAGCGCCGCCACCGCCCCGTCCGGCTCGATCCGGGCGACCAGCCCGGCGACCGACTCCTCGTCCAGGGCCCGCCGCACGCTCGCGCACAGCACCGCCTCGCCGTCCGCGCGGCGCAGCACCACCGGGACGAAGGTGCGCCGCTCCACCGGCAGGCCCGCGGCACGGAACCGCGGCAGCAGCTGCTCCGGCCGGGCCGTGCCCGACGCCAGGTCGGCCAGCAGCGCCTCCGCCGCCTGGTCCTCCCAGCCGTGCTCCCAGCCGCGCACCGGATCGCCCAGCAGCCGGTGCACCGCCAGCGCCTCCGCGGCCCGCCGCCCGAGCACCCGCCCGGTCTCCGCCCCGCCCTGGTGCCCGAACAGCACCAGGTGGCCCCACTGCCGCCCGCGGGCCTCCAGCCGGGCCACGATCCAGCCGTCCGGGCCGACCGTCACCGGCCCGTTCCCCAGCACCCGGGCGACCTGCCGCGACACCCGCTCCCAGTCCCGCAGCAGATCGCCCAGCGCACCCGGCTCGCCCGCCGAGGACAGCACCCGGTGGGCCAGGTTCACCACCACCGCCGGACACCCCGCGTACCCGGCGATCTCGTCCAGCAGCCGCTGCAGCGGCACCCCCGAGAGGTTCAGCGCCGCCAGCGAACCGCCCATCCGGTCCGACAGGTCGAGCGCCGCGAACCGGCCGTGCAGCAGCCGGGCGTGCACCTCCTCGGTCAGCCGCGCGAACGGCGCCGGCCGGTGCAGCACCACCAGCGGCACCCCGCAGCGCTGCGCCGCGCGCCGCATCGGCTCCGGCGTCGTGGTGAACGCCCGGCCCAGGCCCAGCACCACGGCCGCCGCCCCGGCCCGCTGCATCGACTCCACGTACGCAACCTGCGCCTGTTCGTCACCGGCCAGCAGCAGACCGGTGGTCAGCACCATCTCACCGCCGGTCAGCATCACGGCCACGTCCGGCGCCTCGGCCACGTGCATCCAGCGCACCGGGCGGTCGAGCCGCGCGGGGCAGGCGACCACCTCGGCGTCCCACGGGGCGACCAGCTCCAGGGCCAGCACATCCCGCACGGTCAGTCGGCCCTCGTCCACGGAGTCTCCCCTCGGACCGGCAGCTCTGCGCCCGACCGGTCGCGGCCGGTCGGGGGAGTCTACGCGCCGCACACCACCCGTGCGGGTGATCCTCGCGGTGTGCTCGGGCGCACGTTGCCGCCCCGCAGCCCCCCGTGCCAGAGTGCGGCCATGGCCCACCCCACCGCGCCGCAGCCGACCCGCACGCCCGCCGCCGTCTTCGACTGGCTGGACGAGGCAGCCGACCTCCGCGCCGGGGCCGGGCTCACCAGAACGCTGCGCAGCCGACCGGCCGACGACCCGGTGGTCGACCTGGCGAGCAACGACTACCTCGGGCTCGTCCACCACCCCGCCGTCACCCGGGCCGCCGCCGATGCCGCGCTGCGCTGGGGCGCCGGCGCCACCGGCTCCCGGCTGGTCACCGGCACCACCGCGCTGCACACCGAACTCGAGGACGAGCTCGCCGACTTCTGCGGCTTCGAGGCCGCCCTGGTGTTCTCCTCCGGGTACGCGGCCAACCTGGCGGCGCTGACCGCCCTCACCGACCCGGACACCCTGATCGTCTCCGACGCGTACAACCACGCCTCGCTGATCGACGGCTGCCGGCTCTCGCGCAGCGACGTCCACCGCGCAGCGCACGCCGACCCCGCGGCCGTCGCCGAGGTGCTCGCCGGGCGCCGCCACCCGCGGGCCCTGGTCGTCACCGACTCGGTCTTCTCCGTGGACGGGAACGCCGCGCCGCTGGCCGGGCTGTCCGCCGCCGCCCGGGCGCACGGCGCCGCGCTGCTGGTGGACGACGCCCACGGCCTGGGCGTGGTCGGCCCGGGCGGCCGCGGTGCCCTGGCCGCCGCCGGCCTGGCCGGCGCGCCGGACACCGTCGCCACCGCGACCCTCTCCAAGTCCCTCGGCTCGCAGGGCGGCGCCGTCCTCGGCCCCCGACGGGTCATCACCCACCTGATCGAGACCGCCCGCACCTTCATCTTCGACACCGGCCTCGCCCCGGCCGCGGCGGGTGCCGCCCTCGGCGCGCTGCGCCTGCGGCGCGCCGAGCCGCACCGGGCCGAGCGCGCCCCCGAGGTCCCCCACACACACGCCCCCCCGCTCAAACCCCCCC
>NZ_JBHWBW010000304.1:6285-9566 GCF_042735675.1 Kitasatospora sp. NPDC059571 | reverse complement strand
CGGGCGCGGGGGGGGGGGGGGGGGGGCCGGCGGGGCGCCGGCGCCCCGCCCCCCGGGGGCGCCCCCGGGGGGGGGGGGGCGGGGCCGCCGCCCCTCCGGGCGCGCCTGGGTTACTTCTTCTCCTTCGGCGGCTCCGCGTCAGTGGAGAGCGCGGCGATGAAGGCCTCCTGCGGGACCTCGACCCGGCCGACCATCTTCATCCGCTTCTTGCCCTCCTTCTGCTTCTCGAGCAGCTTCCGCTTGCGGGAGATGTCACCGCCGTAGCACTTGGCGAGGACGTCCTTGCGGATGGCGCGGACGGTCTCACGGGCGATCACCCGGGAGCCGATGGCGGCCTGGATCGGCACCTCGAACTGCTGGCGCGGGATCAGCTTCTGGAGCTTGCCGGCCATCATGACGCCGTAGTTGTAGGCCTTGTCCTTGTGCACGATCGCGGAGAAGGCGTCCACCGCGTCGCCGTGCAGCAGGATGTCGACCTTGACCAGCTGGGCGCTCTGCTCGCCGATGGGCTCGTAGTCCAGCGAGGCGTAGCCGCGGGTCTTGGACTTCAGCTGGTCGAAGAAGTCGAACACGATCTCCGCGAGCGGGAGGGTGTAGCGCAGCTCGACGCGGTCCTCGGAGAGGTAGTCCATGCCCTGGAGGTTGCCGCGGCGGGACTGGCAGAGCTCCATGATCGCGCCGACGAACTCGTTGGGCGCGAGGATGGTGCCGCGCACCACCGGCTCGAACACCTCGGCGATCTTGCCGGTGGGGAACTCGCTCGGGTTGGTGACGGTGTGCTCGGTGCCGTCCTCCATGACCACCCGGTAGATCACGTTCGGGGCGGTGGAGATCAGGTCGAGGTTGAACTCGCGCTCCAGGCGCTCCCGGATGATCTCCAGGTGCAGCAGGCCGAGGAAGCCGCAGCGGTAGCCGAAGCCGAGGGCGACCGAGGTCTCCGGCTCGTAGACCAGCGCGGCGTCGTTCAGGCGCAGCTTGTCGAGGGCGTCGCGCAGCAGCGGGTAGTCCGAGCCGTCCAGCGGGTACAGGCCGGAGAACACCATCGGGCGCGGGTCCTTGTAGCCGCCCAGCGGCTCGGTGGCGCCCTTGTGCATCGAGGTGATCGTGTCACCGACCTTGGACTGCCGGACGTCCTTCACACCGGTGATGATGTAGCCGACCTCGCCGACGCCGAGGCCGTCGGCGACCTTGGGCTCGGGCGAGATGACGCCGATCTCCAGCAGCTCGTGGGTGGCGCCGGTGGACATCATCGCGATGCGCTCGCGCTTGGTGAGCTGGCCGTCGACGACACGGACGTAGGTGACCACGCCGCGGTAGGAGTCGTAGACCGAGTCGAAGATCATCGCGCGGGCCGGGGCGTCCTTGACGCCGACCGGGGCCGGGATGTTGTCGACGATGTGGTCGAGCAGGTCCTCGACACCGAGGCCGGTCTTGGCGCTGACCTTGAGGACGGACTCCGGGTCGCAGCCGATGATGTGCGCGATCTCGGCCGCGTACTTCTCGGGCTGGGCGGCCGGCAGGTCGATCTTGTTGAGGACCGGGATGATCGTGAGGTCGTTCTCCAGCGCCAGGTAGAGGTTGGCGAGGGTCTGCGCCTCGATGCCCTGGGCCGCGTCGACCACCAGGATGGTGCCCTCGCAGGCCGCCAGGGAGCGCGACACCTCGTACGTGAAGTCCACATGCCCCGGGGTGTCGATCATGTTGAGGATGTGCGTGGTACCGGCGTTCGCGCCGGTCCTCGGCGCCCACGGGAGGCGGACGGCCTGCGACTTGATGGTGATGCCGCGCTCACGCTCGATGTCCATGCGGTCGAGGTACTGGGCACGCATCTGCCGCGGGTCGACGACACCGGTGATCTGCAGCATCCGGTCGGCGAGCGTCGACTTGCCGTGGTCGATGTGGGCGATGATGCAGAAGTTGCGGATCACCGCCGGGTCGGTCCGGCTGGGCTCTGGCACATTGCTGGGGGTCGCGGGCACCTTGGTCCGATTCTCCGTGTGGTCCGGGGGCCGGGGTGTCCGGGTCATCGCTGACCGGCTTCCCGGGGACCGGACGGTCTCGTCCGGCCGATATGGCTCCCCCCATCTTCCCACGAGCGCGCGGCGCCGTGCCGGGCAGCTCTTCCACCCCCGTCGCGCGCCCGGCAGGATGGCGTTCCATGATCCTTGAGAGCGCACTGCTGGACGTCCGGCCCGGCCGCGAGGACGCCTTCCTCGCCGACTTCGCGACGGCCCGGGAGCTGATCGCCGTGCAGCGCGGGTTCCGCGGGCTGGAGCTGCGGCGCTGTCTGGACGAGGGACTCGGCTCGCGCTTCCTGCTGCAGGTGGAGTGGGAGACCCTCGCCGACCACACCGAGGGCTTCCGCGGCTCCGCCGAGTACCAGCAGTGGCGCACCCTGCTGCACCCCTACTACGAGCCGTTCCCGGCCGTGGAGCACTACGGCGAGCCGGTGCTCACGGCGGCGCCGGCCACCGCGGGGCCGGCCGGGGCGCAGCGGGGCTGAGCGGTCCGGGCCGTCCGGCCCGCCGGGGGCGGGTACCGAGGGCGGGCGCGGAAGGCGGCCACGGAAGGCGGGCGGGGCGGCTGCGCCGGTTTGGGCGGGCGCGTCGCCCCTGGTAGCGTGGGGCGCTGCAACTGGCTTCGGCATGCCCTCTCAGCACGACCGCAGCCGCTGCGGTGCCCGGCACCGCATGCAGCCCCATCACGACCGATTAGACAGACTGAGGCTCCTTCGTGGCGAACATCAAGTCCCAGATCAAGCGCAACAAGACCAACGAGAAGGCGCGCCTGCGCAACAAGGCCGTCAAGTCCTCGCTGAAGACCGCGATCCGCAAGGCCCGCGAGGCCGCTGCGGCCGGCGAGACCGAGAAGGCCACCGTGCTGGCCCGCGAGGCCTCCAAGGCCCTCGACAAGGCCGCCAGCAAGGGCGTCATCCACAAGAACCAGGCTGCCAACAAGAAGTCGGCGATCACCAAGCTGGTCAACGCCGCCTGATCCAGGCCCCTGGTGGTCACTGCGCACAGTGACTCCTCCGGGCCCCGCCCGGACCGGACGGCGTGATCGCGGCCCTCTACCCGCCCGCGCCGACCGAACCCCCTCGGACCAGCACCGGCCCTCTACCCGGAGCCCCGAGGCGCACGACTCCGTACCGCACGCGGCCTGCGTTCGCCACGCGGGTGCGGTACCCAGATCGACGCCGACAGGCGCCGCAGCAGAGCCCTCCCCCCGGCCCGCGGGGGGCCCTGGCACGGGGTCGGGCACCCCCCCCCCCCCCCCCCCCC
>NZ_JBHWBW010000304.1:0-6275 GCF_042735675.1 Kitasatospora sp. NPDC059571 | reverse complement strand
GTTTGGGGGGGCGGGTGCGGTGACGCCGCGCGCGCGGGGCCCGCCCCCCCCCCGTTTCCGGACCCCTCGGCCACCGGCACCCCCGGGCGCCGGGTCGCCGCGCAGCGTGGGCGGCCCGGACTGCAGGGGTCCGGCGCGCGGGGTGGACGAACCGCTACTCTCCGCTGTCGAGCGTTCACCGGTATGGTTCGGTGCTACCAGACCGCCGGAAGGGCACTTGGGGGCTCCGATGTCGACACCACCACCGCCGCGGCCGCAGGCTCCGATGCCGACGCCGACGCCGCAGGGTGTGCAGCACGGTGCCCCGCCGGCCGGCCCGGGACCGTACTCGGGCGGCCCGTACCCGGCCGCCGGCACGGCGCCGATGCCCGGTGTGGTCCCGCAGCAGCACGGCGGGCAGGCCGGCGCACCGGGCATCGGACCGGCGCAGGCGCCGCCCGGCCGCGGCCGGCAGCGGGTTCGCGGACTGCTGTGGGGCGTCGGCGGCGTACTCCTGGCCTCCGCGGTGTGGGCCACCGCGGTGCTCACCGTCCCGAAGCTGGTGGCCACCGGCGACCCGGCCCCCGGCACCGGGCCGTACCACCTGGTCGACGACATGTGCACGGACGCCCGGCTGACCACCTTCGCCTCGCTCTACCCGACCGAGTCCGGCAAGCCGTACCACTACTCGACCCGGCACTCGGCGCTCGACGACATGTACTGCAGCCAGTACCTGAAGAAGACCGGCGCCGACACCGACTACGTCTCGCTCTACCTGGAGGCGCAGCTGCACAAGGCCGTCGACCCGCAGCCGGAGTTCGACGCGCAGCGGGCCGGGCTGGAGCAGCGCCACTACCAGACCAGTTCGGTGCCGGACCTCGGCCAGGACGCCTACGTCGGCTACCTCGACGACCCGTCCACCTCGGACGCGTCGTGGCACTACATCACCCAGGTCCTCTACGTGCGCGACCGCGGACTGACGTACTACCTGAGCTGGTCGGGCTCGTTCCAGAACGGCAAGACCAGCCCGCCCGACCGGGAGCAGATCCGGCAGGCGCTGATCATCGACAGCCGGGCGGTGCTGCACACCCTCGGCGGCAGCTGACGGCCGGGGGCCGCGCCTGCCCGGGCTGTCCGTCCGCGGCTCGGGCGGCGGGCCGGGCCAGTACGGGCGGGAGCCGGGTCAGTACGGGCGGGAGCCGGCGCGGGCGGCGCGGGCGACGGCCACCACGGCCCGTTCCAGGGCGTAGGCCGGGTCGTCGGAGCCGCCCTTGACCGCGGCGTCGGCCGCGGCGACCGCGGTCAGCGCGGCCGCGACGCCGTCGCCCGTCCAGCCGCGCATCTGCTGGCGGACCCGCTCGACCTTCCAGGGCGGCATGCCGAGTTCGCGGGCGAGGTCGGCGGGCCGCATCGACCGGCCGGCGGTGGCCAGCCGCCCGATGCTGCGGACGCCGGAGGCCAGGGCGTAGGTGATGCCGGTCGGCGGCTGCCCCACCGCGAGGGCCCAGCGCAGGCGTTCCAGTGCCTCGGCCGCCCGGCCGGTGACGGCCAGGTCGGCGACCTCGAAGCCGGTCGCCTCCGCGCGGCCGCTGTAGTACCGGGCCACCGCGGCCTCGTCGATGGCGCCCTCGATGTCGGCGGTGAGCTGGCTGCAGGCCGCGGCCAGTTCGCGCAGGTCACTGCCGAGCGAGTCCAGCAGGGCCTGGCAGGCCTCCGGGGCGGCCGCGCGGCCCAGGCGGCGGAACTCGCCGCGGACGAAGGCCAGCTTGTCGCCGGCCTTGGTCAGCTTGGCGCACTGCACCTCACGGGCACCGGCCTTCTTGGCCGCGTCCAGCAGGCCCTTGCCCTTGGCGCCGCCGGCATGCACGAGGATCATGATGACCTCCTCGGCCGGGGAGTCGAGGTAGGCCTTGACCTCCTTGACCGCATCGGCGCCGAGGTCCTGGGCCGCCCGGACGACGATCACCTTGCGCTCGGCGAAGAGCGAGGGCGTCGTCAACTCGGCCAGCCCGCCGGGCTGGAGAGCACCCGGCGCGAGGTCGCGCACGTCGGTGTCCGGGTCGGCGGCCTTGGCCGCGGCGACCACCTCGGCGACCGCGCGGTCGAGCAGCAGCTCCTCCTGGCCGACCGCGAGGGTCAGCGGGGCGAGCAGGTCGTCGGGTGCACTCTTCCTGGCCATCGCGTACCAGCATCGCACGGTCGGGTGACACCCCGGGCCGAGCGGCGGAGCGGGGGTCGGGAGAATGGGGCGGTGACCGAGAACCACACCCGCCAACTGCTCGTCCTGTCCGACCGCGACGCCGCCGAGGACGTCCTCGAGGAACTCGCCGCCCGGTACCCCGACCTGGAGTCGCCGGAACTCGTCCGGGATGCCCTGGCCGGCGAGGACGACGCCGAGGACGCCCAGTGGCTCGTGGTGCTGGAGGCCCCCGAGGACGGCTGGACGGCCGACCTGCTCGCCGAACTCGACGCGGTGGCGGCCGAGCAGGACGGCTGGCGCGAGGAGGAATAACGGAGGGGCGGCCGCGCTCCGCCGCCGCAAGTCTCCGACGGCACGAGGCTCCGGCGGGCAGGGGCTCCGGCGGGCAGGGGCTCCGGGGGCAAGGGTGGTATCGGCAGGCCCTGGCTGCGCGGACGGCCGGACACCATGATGAGGATCATGGCCATGGACCGCCGAGAACTCGCCGACTTCCTCCGCCGCTCCCGGGAGCGCCTGAGCCCCGCCGACGTCGGCCTCACCGCCGGCAGTCGGCGCCGCACGCCCGGCCTGCGACGCGAGGAGGTCGTGCAGCTGGCCGGGATGTCCGCCGACTACTACATCCGCCTGGAACAGGCGCGCGGCCCGCAGCCGTCCCTCCAGATGCTCGGCGCACTGGCCCGGGCCCTGCGGCTCTCCGAGGACGAGCGGGACCACCTCCACGTGCTGGCCGGACACCGGCCACCGGTCGGGCGCCAGGCCGGCCAGCACATCCGGCCGGCCCTGCTGCACCTGCTGGACCAGCTGGCCGGGACGCCGGCCCAGATCGTCAGCGACCTCGGCGACCTGCTCGCCCAGAACGCCATGGCGACCGCGCTGTTCGGCGGCGTCTGCTCGCTGCGCGAGGACGAACGCAACGTGGTGTGGCGCTGGTTCACCGATCCGACGGTGCGCCAGGCCTACCCGGAGGAGGAGCGCGACCACTGGGGCCGGGTGCACGTCGCGGACCTGCGCGCCGCGGTGGCGCGGCGGGCGGACGACCCCTCGGCGACGGCCCTGGTGGCGCGGATCCGCGCCACCAGCGAGGAGTTCGCCCGGCTGTGGGACCTGCACGAGGTGGCGGTGCGCCGGACCAGCCGGATGTGCGTCGTCCATCCGCTCGTCGGAGCGGTGACCCTGGACTGCGAGACCCTGCTGACCCCGACCGAGGACCAGCGCCTGCTGCTGTTCACTCCTCCCCCGGGCTCCTCGGCCGCGGGGCACCTGGAACTGCTGCGCGTCCTCGGCACCGAGCAGTTCGCCGCGACGGGCAGCAGCTCCGCACTGGGCAGCAGCTCGAAGGACCTGCAGGCCGACGGGCGGGAGAGCGGCCGGGGCGCCTAGCCCTGGCAGATCCGGGGGCGGATGTCCATCGTCCGTCACCTCCGCACCGCGGAAGGGTGGGTGGCCACCGCGAGGCCGGCGCGACTGCTGCCGAGGACGGCCAGGTCGCCGGAGCGGTCCGTGCGCAGGACGGTCGCGCCGAGGGCCCGTAGCCGGTCCACTGTGGCGGGCGCGGGGTGGCCGTAGGGGTTGTCCGCGCCGCAGGAGATCAGGGCGAGCCGGGGGTGCAGTGCGCCGGTGAGCTCCCAGTCCTGGTGGGCCGATCCGTGGTGGGCGACCTTGAGGACGTCGACGCGTCCGGGCGGGTGTCCGTGCCGCAGGAGGGCCTGCTGCGCGGGCGGTTCGAGATCCCCGAGCAGGGCGAGCCGGAGGGCGTCGTCGAGCCCACCGGGTCGGCCGGGCCCACCGGGTAGGCCGGGCCCGTCGGGCACACCGAGGGTGACCAGGAGCGCGATGCTCGCGTTGTTGGCCCCCGGCGTGGCGGGACCGAGTGCTCCGTCCGGCCAGAGCACGTCCCAGGACAGGCCCGGGCCCGCCACCCGGTGTTCCCCCGGCACCGCCGGGAGGACGGGGACCCCGGCCGCTGCGGCCCAGCGCAGGACCCGGGACTGCTCACCGGGCGGGGAGCCGAGCGTGGTCACCTCGACGGCTCCGACCCGGCGGCCGCGGAGGACTCCCGGCATGCCCTCCACGTGGTCGGCGTGGAAGTGCGTGAGGACCAGCAGCGGGACGCGGGTGATGCCGAGGGTGCGCAGGCAGCCGTCGGCCGCGCCGGGGTCGGGGCCGGTGTCGACGACCACGGCGGTGTCGGGCCCGGTGGGCAGGACCGCCATGTCGCCCTGGCCGACGTCGCACAGGACGAACCGCCAGCCCGGCGGCGGCCAGCCGGTGGCCAGCCTGGTGAGCACGGGCGGCCGCACCAGCACGCCCGCCAGCACCAGGGTCACTGCCACGGCCAGTACCGCCCGGACCCGGGCGGGGGCCGCCGTACCCACCGCGAGCAGTGCCGGGACGGCCCAGCAGAGGGCCAGCGTGGCCGCGGCGAGCAGGACGGCGCCGGCCGGGCCCGGGACCCAGCCGAGCTGGGCGCCGGGCAGGTCGGCCCCGTGCCGGGCCACCAGGGACAGCCAGCCGGTCGGCACGGCGGCCAGGTCGACGACCGCACGGGCGGCGCCGGGTGCGACCGGTTCGACCGCGAGCGCCGCGAAGCCGAGCAGCGTCGCTGGGGCCACCGCCACCTCGGCGAGCAGGTTGCACGGAAGGGCCACCAGGCTCACCCGGGGTGCGAGCAGGACGGTGACGGGTGCACAGCAGGCCTGCGCGGCCGCGGTCGCGGCCACCCCGGTCGCCAGGTGCGAGGGCCAGCCGCGGCTGCGGAGCGCCGCCGCCCAGCGCGGCGCGAGGAGCAGCAGCCCGGCCGTGGCGAGGGTGGACAGCAGGAACCCGTACGACCTGGCGAGGAAGGGGTCGAAGAGGACCAGCAGCAGAACGGCCCCGGAGAGCACGGGAACGCCGTGGCGGGAGCGGCCGGTGGCCAGTGCGAGCAGGCCGATCAGCCCGGTGGCGGCGGCACGCAGGACGCTCGGGTCCGGGCGGCAGACGGTGACGAAGGCGAGGGTGACGCAGGCACCGGCGAGCGCGGTCGTCCGCAGGGACAGCCCCAGGAGGCCGGCCACCCCACCGCGCGGGCCGCTGCCGTCGCGGCGCGGTGCGCCCACCAGCACTGTCAGGACGATGGCCAGGTTCGCCCCGCTCACGGCGACCAAGTGGCCGAGGTCGGTGGCGCGGAACGCTTCCCGGAGGTCGTCGGGCAGACGGGAGGTGTCGCCGACCACCAGGCCCGGCAGCAGGCCCCGGGTGTCCGCCGGCAGGTGGTCGCAGGCCCGGCGCAGCCCGGTACGCAGCCGTGCCGCCAGGCGCTGGATCCGGCCCGGCGGCTCCAGCAGGTGCGGCGGTCCGTGCGCGCTGAGCAGCGCGGCGCTGTCCCGGTCGTGATCGCCGGGCGGGCCGGCCCGGACCTCGGCGCTCACCCTGGTCGACGGCGTCAGCCCCAGCCAGGTCGGGATGTCCTGGGCCCGGACGAGGACGGTCACCGGGGTGTGGGTGCGGACGGAGGTGCGGGGCCCGGGGCCGGCCGGGTCGCCGGCCCGGCCGACGGCGGTGTCCACCCGGTCCACGACGGCATCGAGAGTCAGCACGTCCTGCCCGGGGAGCGTCCCGCGGACCCGGCCGGTCCGGGTCCGGGGGTCGCCCGTGACGGTGAGGTCCACGGAGAGGTCGGGTGGTGAAGCAGCCGGGGCAGGGCCGGGCTCGGGCGCGGGTGGGCGGGCCAGGACGGGGATGGGGCCCTGGTGGAGGTCAGCGGTGTGCAGGACGGTGGTGGCCGTCGCCGCGGCGGTGGTGAGCAGCACGGCCGCGATCAGCTGTACGGCCCGCCGTGGCGGGGCAGCGGGGAGGCCGCGGCGCAGCAGCAGGAGCGCGGCGGGAACGCCGACCGCTGCCGCGGCGGCGAGCAGCCGCGGGTGGCAGTCCGGTGGTGCCGCCAGTACGGCGGAGGTGGCTGCCCACGCCGCCAGGGCAGGCGTGAGGAGCCGCAGGTCGGCGGCGTGTCGTGGGGTGGACGGTGGGACGGGTGGTGATGTGGGCGGCGGCTGCGGACCGGTCCCGGGTCCGGACGGATGCCCGGCCCCGGGACGGTGGTCGGCCGGCTGCCGGC
>NZ_JBHWBW010000303.1:0-9580 GCF_042735675.1 Kitasatospora sp. NPDC059571 | reverse complement strand
GGCGGGCGGGGGGGGGCGGGGGGGGGGGGCGCGCCGCGGTGGGCGTACAGCGCTTGGGCCCCCACCACTCCCGGAACGGCGGGGCGGCGCGCCGGCCGTACGTGGGGTGGGGGGGGGGGGGGGCCGCGAACGCGCCCCACCACTCGGTGGGGCGCCCGGCACAGCTGGGGTTTCGGCGCGTCAGACCGCGCTCTTCTTGAGACGACGGCGCTCGCGCTCGGAGAGGCCGCCCCAGATGCCGAAGCGCTCGTCGTTGGCGAGGGCGTACTCCAGGCACTCGGAGCGGACCTCGCAGGCCAGGCAGACCTTCTTGGCCTCGCGGGTCGACCCGCCCTTCTCGGGGAAGAACGACTCCGGGTCGGTCTGGGCGCACAGGGCGCGCTCCTGCCAGCCGAGCTCCTCTTCCTCGTCCTCTGCGATGCCGTCACCGATCAAAAGCTCAAAGAGCTCGCTCATTCTGGCGCGCCTCCTCTGCCCCTCTTGGCGTCCCCGTCGTGTTGCCGTTGCCTGAGCGGCGGAACGACACGAGTGAAATTACAGTTGCGTCACTCTGGCCCAGTCAAGCCGAGCTCTGGTATTGGGTCGAGGATTCACTCCCCGGAACCAAGCCGCCACCAATAGTGTACATATCCGGACATCTTGGGCATCTCGTCCGAGCGGAGCAACCGCCCGGGACCGCCCGGGAGCTGGCCTTCCGTCAGCACCGACGGTCACGGCGGCGACCGCCCCCACGGAGGGAGACGCCTGCGACCGCGACCCGGTTGCCCAGGTACGGGGCTGCCTTCCCGGCGATCTTCACATCGAAACCTAGAGCCTGATTTATCACTCCATCCGGTGGTTCATGCCTGATGCGGCCTGAATGTCCGGCAGATCGGGTTGACACTGCCGCCCCTCCTGAGGTCTCCTTGCTCTCATGTCAGAGTTCGCCGCCCACCGCCCCGGCCGCCAGGCCGCTGCGAGGCGTGCCGCGAGCTCGCTCTGTTGTCGCCTCTGTTCCTGCTGTATCTAGGCGCACGCGTCCCACCGCGCGCCGCCCACAGCTCGAACACCGAGGCCGCCCGCGCGACAGTCCCCCTCTTCCCCGCGGAACCGGCTGAATCCGACCGACCGGCCCGTTCCGAGGACTGCCCCGTGCGAATGCCCCGCCTCCGCCTCCGCAACCGCGACCGCAAGAAGAACCTCGCCCGCACCGCCCCCGTCGTCAGCCTCGCCGGCCCGCGCCACCCGTGGGCGGACGGCCTGAGCGACGTCTCCATCGCGGGCGACCCGCTCGCCTTCCCGCACCTCGCCCGCACCGACCTGCCGCACCACCCCCGCACGGTGGCCGAGTACGCCCGGCTCGTCCGGGAGATCGCCGCCGACCGCGCCCGTTGGGAGCCGCTGGTCCGCTACGACGCGCTGACCCGCTGGTACGCCCGGCTGGAGACCGGCCCGGGCTACGAGGTGTGGCTGCTCAGCTGGCTGCCGGGGCAGAGCAGCGGCCTGCACGACCACGGCCGGTCCGCCGGCGTGATGACCGTCGTCGAGGGCGAGCTCACCGAGCGCTCGCTGACCCGCTCCGGCGAGGGCGCGCGGGTGCTGCGCCCGGGCGGCCGGCGGGTGCTGTCCGCCGGCGACGTGCACGAGGTGGTCAACGCCGCCCTGGAGCCGGCCGTCTCCATCCACCTCTACACGCCGGGCCTGGTGGAGATGAACCAGTACGGCGCCGCGGTCGCCGAGCGGCAGACCGAACCGCGGTAGCCGCCCGGGCGCCTGGCAGGATGACCCCATGCGCATCGTGGCACTGGCAGGCGGCATCGGCGGAGCGCGCTTCCTGCGCGGACTCAGGGAGGCCGTCGCCCCCGGGGACGAGATCACCGTCATCGGCAACACCGGCGACGACATCCACCTCTTCGGCCTGAAGGTCTGCCCGGACCTCGACACCGTGATGTACACCCTCGGCGGTGGCATCCACGAGGAGCAGGGCTGGGGCCGGGCGGACGAGACCTGGTCCGTCAAGGAGGAGATGAAGGCGTACGGCGTCGGGCCGGAGTGGTTCGGCCTCGGCGACCGGGACTTCGCCACCCACATCGTCCGGACCCAGATGATCGCCGCCGGCTACCCGCTCAGCGCCGTCACCGAGGCGCTCTGCGACCGCTGGCAGCCCGGCGTGCGGCTGATCCCGATGAGCGACGACCGCGTCGAGACGCACGTGCGGATCACCGACGCGCAGGGCACCCGGGCGGTGCACTTCCAGGAGTACTGGGTCCGGCTGCACGCCGCGGTCGAGGCCGAGGCGATCGTCCCGGTCGGCGCGGACACCGCCGCGCCCGCGCCGGGAGTGCTGGAGGCGATCGCCGCGGCCGACGTGATCCTCTTCCCGCCGTCCAACCCGATGGTGTCCATCGGCACCATCCTCGCGGTGCCCGGCATCCGGCAGGCGGTCGCGTCCGCCGCGGCGCCGGTGGTGGGCCTGTCCCCGATCGTCGGCGGCGCCCCCGTCCGCGGCATGGCCGACAAGGTGCTCGCCGCCGTCGGCGTCGAGGCCACCGCGGAGGCCGTCGCCCGGCACTACGGCCCGGACCTGCTGGACGGCTGGCTGGTCGACACCGCCGACGCGGACGCGGTGGCCGGCGTCGAGGCGGCCGGCATCCGCTGCCGGGCCGTCCCGCTGCTGATGACCGACGTCCCGGCGACCGCCGCGATGGCCCGCACCGCGCTGGACCTCGCCGCGGAGGTCCGCGCGTGAGACTGGAGATCATCCCGGTCACCGGCCTGCCCGAGGTCGAGCCCGGCACGGACCTCGGCGAACTCATCGCCAAGCACGGCGACTTCGAGGACGGCGACATCCTGCTGGTCACCTCCAAGATCGTCAGCAAGGCGGAGGGGCGGCTGCTGCACGCCGCCGACCGCGAGGCCGCCATCGACGCCGAGACCGTCCGGGTGGTCGCCCGGCGCGGTCCGGCCCGGATCGTCGAGAACCGCAACGGCCTGGTGATGGCCGCGGCGGGCGTGGACGCCTCCAACACCCCGCCCGGCACCGTGCTGCTGCTGCCCGAGGACCCGGACGCCTCCGCCCGGGCCATCCGCGCCCGGCTGCAGGAGCTCACCGGCCGCACGGTCGCCGTCGTCCTCACCGACACCTTCGGCCGGCCCTGGCGGACCGGGCTCACCGACGTGGCCATCGGCGCCGCCGGCCTGCCCGTCCTCGACGACCACCGCGGACGCACCGACAGCCACGGCAACGAGCTCCGGCTCACCGTCACCGCCACCGCGGACGAGCTGGCCGCCGCCGGCGACCTGGTCAAGGGCAAGGCCACCGGCACCCCCGTCGCGGTGGTGCGGGGCCTGGCCGGCCTGGTGACCGCGGCGGACGGCGAGGGCGTGCGACCGCTGCTCCGGCCCGCCGCCGACGACATGTTCCGGCTCGGCACCTCCGAGGCCCTGCGCCGGGCGGTGACCCTGCGCCGCACCGTCCGCTCGTTCACCGCCGAGCCCGTCGACCCGGCCGCCGTCCGCCGCGCGGTCGCCGCCGCGGTCACCGCGCCCGCCCCGCACCACACCACCCCGTGGCGGTTCGTGCTGCTGGAGAGCGCCGATGCGCGCGAGCGGCTGCTCGACGCGATGCTCGACGCCTGGCGGCGCGACCTGCGCGAGCTCGACGGCTGGGACGAGGCGAAGATCGCCCGCCGGACCGTCCGCGGCGACGTGCTGCGCAACGCGCCGTACCTCGTCGTGCCCTGCCTGGTGATGGAGGGCTCGCACGCCTACCCGGACGCCCGGCGGGCCGCCGCCGAGCGGGAGCTGTTCACCGTGGCGATCGGCGCCGCGGTGCAGAACCTGCTGGTCGCCCTGACCGGCGAGGGCTACGGCTCGGCCTGGGTGTCGTCCACCATGTTCTGCCGCGACACCGTGCGCGAGGTGCTCGATCTGCCCGCCGGCTGGGACCCGATGGGCGCGGTCGCGGTCGGCCGGCCGGCCGAGGCCCCGAAGGAGCGGCCGGCCCGCACCGCGGAGCCGTTCACCGCGGTGCGCTGACCGCCCCGGCGGCCCCGGCACCGACGGCCCGGCAGCTCAGCGGTGGCGGTGGTCGTTGGGCGCCAGCCGCGGGCCGTACCGCGGGGCCCGGGCACCGGTCAGGCCGATCAGGCGGCAGACCCGGTACCGCTGCGGCCGGTAGGGCTCCAGCAGTTCCAGCATCTGCGCGTCGTCGCTGCGCGGGCGGCCCGCCAGCGCCCAGCCGACCAGGTTCGGCAGGTGGAAGTCGCCGACCGAGACCGCGTCCGGGTCGCCGTTGCTGCGCTGCAGGGTCTCCGCCGCCGTCCAGATGCCGATGCCCGGCACCGCGGTGAGCCGGGCGAAGGCCGCCGCACCGTCCAGGCCGGACGCCTCCTCCAGCCGGGGGGCGAGCCGGGCGGCCCGTACGACGGTCGCCGAGCGCTTCGGGTCCACGCCCGCCCGGTGCCACTCCCAGCTGGGGATCATCGCCCAGTCGCGGGCGGACGGCGCCACCCACAGGTCGGCCGCCGGGCCCGGCGCCGGCGTACCGAAGTCGCGCAGCAGGGTCCGCCAGGCGCGGTACGCCTCCGCGGTGGTCACCTTCTGCTCCAGGATCGCCGGCACCAGGGACTCCATCACCAGGCCGGTGCGGCCCAGCCGCAGCCCGGGGTTGGCGCGCTGCGCCTCGCGCAGCGGCCCGGGCGGCAGGACCAGGGCCGCGGGGTCGTCGGCGGAGCCGAGCAGTTCGGGCATCCGCTCCAGCAGCCACGCCGCGCCGGGCCCCCAGGCCCGGCCCTCCGCCGCACCGTCGCGGACGGCGATCCGCAGCGTGCCGGGGCCGTCCGGGGTCCGGGAGGCCCGCCAGACCGAGCCGTCGGCGGCGCCGCGGAACGACGGGTCGGCGGGGCCGCGGCGCAGCGGGAAGAGAATCCGGCCGAGGTCGAGCGGGTGGTCCGGGCGCCAGCTCCGTACCGTCCCCGGCATCGCCCGTCACGTCCTCTCGTCGCCCCGGCCCGTCGCGCGCGGCCGGACCGGCCGGCCCGGGCGGGCGCCATGAACGATACGCCGGGACGGTGACAGGGCCGGGACGGGCCGTACGGGGGTCGGGGTCGGGGTCGGGGTCAGCTGCCCTGCAGGCCGGCGGCGGCCGACCGGATCTCGTCGAGGCGGTTGTAGAGGGCGGTGCCGGGGCACTCGGTGGCGAAGGCGTCCCGGTGGCCGGAGATCGCGTTGAACTTCACCGAGGTGCCCTTCTTGTACAGGCTGCCGTCGGAGGCCGACACCAGGGTGGCGGTGCCCTGGGCGTCCCGGCCGGTGAGGCCGAGCTTCCAGGCGGCGATCTGCGCGATGCCGTCCATCTGCTCCTGCGGCGTCCGGTCGGAGACGTAGGTGCCGAGCGCGGCGACGCCCGCGGAGTTGGTGTTGAAGCCGAGGGTGTGGGCGCCGAGCACGGGCTCGGCCACGCCGCCCGCGCGGCCCTCGTAGATGGTGCCGCAGCGGTCGACCAGGAAGTTGTAGCCGATGTCGCGCCAGCCGTTGCTCTTGACGTGGTACTGGTAGATCGACCTGATCATCTTGGGGGCGTCGGAGCAGGCGTAGTCGTTGGTGGTGTCGGTGTGGTGGACGAAGACCACCCGGACGTCGCCGGTGTAGACGAAGCCGGGTTCGCGCAGCGACTCGTCGGCGCCCCAGCCGGCCCGGGTGACGATGGCGGGCCGCGGGGCGGCGCCGGCCCGCTGCCCGGGTTCGGCCGGCCGGGGGTCGGGGGCGCCGGCCGGATCCGCCCCGGGGTCGACGAGCTCGGCCCGTAAGCCGGCCGGGAACGGGTGGGTGCCGGCGGCGACCCGGACGGCGACGCCGTTGCTCGGGCCGACCCAGAGCGGGGCGGTGGCGCCGCGGCCGATCGGTTCGTCCGGACGGTCGTCCTGTTCGGCCGCCAGGTCGTACCAGGGGCTCCACTCGCCGGTCAGCGCCGAACGGGTGCGGACCTGGACGGTGCCGTCCAGGACGGCCTCCGGGTCGTCCCAGCTGACGCCGAGCAGGGCGAACGCGCCGGTGCCCCGCGGGGACAGCTCGCGCAGGGTGTCCGGCCCCCGCTGCGCGGACTCCAGGTCGATGGTGGTGACGCCGCCCGGGTCGGGGCCGGCGTGCGCGGGCACGGCGGCGAGGGACGGGAGCAGCAGGGTGGTCGTGGTGACGGCCGCCGCGAGGGCGGCCCTGGGTTCAAGACGCATAAATCGGATACTGACGGCAAAGAACCCCACCCGCCACGCCGGTCACCTGGCCAGACGCCCCTGCCGGACGCACCGTGCGAGGCCGTAGGCTGGACCGCACCATGACTGCGCCTTTCGCTGCCGACGCCCGCATCCCCGCCGAGCTGCTGCATGCCTATCTGCGCCCCGGTGCCCCCGATGCCGACCCCTCCCGCCCGCTGATCACCTTCTACGACGACTCGACCGGCGAGAGAGTCGAGCTGTCCGCGAAGACCTTCGACAACTGGGTGGCCAAGACCGCCAACCTGCTCCAGGACGAGCTCAACGCGGGCCCGGAGGACCGGGTGGCGCTGCTGCTCCCGGCCCACTGGCAGACCGCGGTCTGGTACCTGGCCTGCTGGTCCGTCGGGGTGACCGTGGTCCCGAACGGGGACCCGGCCACCACCGACCTGGTGGTCAGCGGACCGGACGGCCTGGAGGCCGCCGAGGCCTGCTCCGGCGAACGGGTGGCCCTCGCGCTGCGCCCGCTCGGCGGGCGCTTCCCCCAGCGCCCGGACGGCTTCCTCGACTACGCCGCCGAGGTCCCCGGCCAGGGCGACCGCTTCGCCCCGTACTCCCCCGTGCACCCGCAGGCCCAGGCTCTGGAGACCGAGGTCGACGGGCTGCCGCTCAAGCTGACGGGTGAGCAGACCGTCCAGCTGGCCCGCGAGGGCGCGGCCCGGCTCGGCATCGGCCCCGGCGACCGGGTGCTCTCGACGCTCTCCTACGACGACTGGTCGGGCCTGGAGGCCGGACTGCTGGCCCCGCTGGCGGCCGGCGCCTCGGTGGTGCTGTGCCGCAACTCCGGCGGCCTGACCGACGAGCAGTGGGAGAAGCGGACCGAAGCCGAACGGGTGACGCTGCGCCTCGGCTGATCCGTTCGGCCCAGCGGCCCCGTCCGATCTCCCCGACCTCGAGCGCCCGCACGGCGCACCGCAGGACCCGTCCCCGGTGCGAACGTGCGGGCGTTCCGCATGCGGTGAGCGTTCATCAGCAGGGGTTGTCTTCGCGGCGATCCGGACGGAACACCTCCGCGGCTGCTCTAGGGTGTCGCGGATGAACAGCGGACACCGGCGTCCGGACTGCGGTCCGGCCGCCTTCCCGCGCGCGGCAGGCCCGTCGGGCCCGCAGGTGCACGACCCCGCCCCCGAGGGGCTCCCCGCCGAACGGCCGCGCTCCGGGTCGCGGCCCATGGCCCCGTCCGACCGGGGGCGCCGCAGATCGGCGTCCCACCGGCGGGCCCGGCGGACGGGGCGCGGCCGCCGGGCGCTGCGCTGGACCGCCCTCGCCGCGGCCCTCGCCCTGGTCGCCGGGTGCGGCGGCGCGTTCTACGCGTACCAGCACTTCAACGCGAACATCACCGCGGTGAACGTCCACGTCGGCGACGACGCCGACCGCCCGCAGGCGATCGAGGGGGCGCTCAACATCCTGGTGATCGGCACCGACAGCCGGGTGGGGCTCGGCCGGGCGTACGGCGACGAGGGCAGCACCGGGCACGCCGACACGACGCTGCTGTTCCACGTGGCCAAGGACCGCAGCAACGCCACGGTGATGAGCATCCCGCGGGACCTGATGGTGGCGATCCCCGAGTGCCGTACCGGGGAGCGGCGGATCCCCGGCGAGAAGCGGGCGATGTTCAACAGCAGCCTGGGCGAGGACGGCCGCGACGCCGGGTGCACCTGGGCCACGGTGGAGAAGCTGACCGGCATCCGGATCGACCACGTCATGATGGTGAACTTCGAGGCGGTCAAGACGCTGTCGACCGCGGTCGGCGGGGTGGAGGTGTGCGCCGCCAAGGACATCGACGACCCCGACTCCCACCTGCGGATGGCCCGGGGGCGGCACGTGGTCCAGGGCGAGGAGGCGCTGGCGTTCGTCCGTACCCGGCACGCCGTCGGCTTCGGCGGCGACCTGACCCGGATCCCGCTGCAGCAGCAGTTCCTCGGTTCGATGATCCGCAAGCTGAAGAGCAGCGACACCCTGACCAGCCCGGCCAAGCTGTGGAGCCTCGCGGACGCCGCCACCCGGGCGCTCACCGTGGACTCCGGCATCCGCGACGTCCGGCGGCTCAAGGACCTCGCACTGGAGGTCAGCCGGGTCGACACCCGCCGGATCACCTTCACCACCGTGCCGGTCGCCGACGACCCGCGGAACAAGGACCGGCTGGTCCTCCAACAGCCCGCGGCCGGGCAGCTGTTCGCGCTGGTCGCCGGGGGCCCGCCCCGCGGCGGCGCGGGGGGCGCGGGCCCCCCCGCCCGGTGCCTCCGCCGTCTCCGTGCCACCACCCCTGCCACCGCCGGTGCCACTGCCCGCGCCAACGCCCTTGCCGCGGTCCGCGCCGACGCCCGTACCACCACCCGTGCCACCACCCGGGAGGTGGCCCGTCGGGCCCGCCGACACCCCGGCCGCGCCGGGGTCGTCCACGGTGACGGTGAGGGCGTCCGGCGACCACTCCAGCGCCACGTCGGCGCGCCGGGCGGCCGAGTGGCGGATGACGTTGGTGAGCGCCTCCTGGACGATCCGGAAGGCGGTCAGGTCCAGGCCCGGCGGGAGGTCCCGCGCCCGTCCCGTGGACCGGACCGCGACCGTGAGGCCCGCCTGCCCGGCCTGGGCCGCCAGTTCGTCGAGCCGGGCGAGCCCGGGCGCCGGGCTGCGCGGCGCCTCCGCGTCCGGGCCGCGCAGCGTGCCGAGCACCTGCCGGACCTCCCCCAGTGCCTCCTTGCTGGCCGCCTTGATGGTGGTGAGGGCGGTCCGCGCCTGCTCCGGGCGGGTGTCGAGGAGTTCCAGTGCGACGCCCGCCTGCATATGGATCAGCGAGATGCTGTGCGCGAGGATGTCGTGCAGCTCGCGGGCCATCCGCAGGCGTTCCTCGTCCACCCGGCGGCGCTGGGCCTGCCGCGCGGCCGCCCGGACGGCCTCGATCCGCTCCCGGCGGAACCGGAGGATCTCCGCGACCGCCATCACCAGCAGCAGCCAGGCGGCGATGCCGAGCTCCTGCCAGCCGTTGGGCTGCGCCGCCGGACCGCGCAGCCAGGACTGCGGCAGGACGAAGGAGATCAGCAGGTGGGCCGCGTAGAACGCGCCCGCGCAGGCCCAGGCGGCCCGGCGGTGGCCCTGCTGCACGGCGACGCAGATCGCCACGACCAGGCTGAGGAAGACCGGCCCGTACGGGTACCCGGCGAAGAGGTACGCGATGGTCACCGCGGTGGTGCCCACCGCCACGGCCACCGGACGGCGCCGGCGGAAGAGCAGCAGCGCGGGCCCGAGCAGGAGCAGCAGGTAGCCGAGGGCGTCCAGTGGCAGGGGCGCCGGGGGGGGGGGGGGGGGCGCGCGGGGGGGGGGCCGCGGGG
>NZ_JBHWBW010000302.1:0-9618 GCF_042735675.1 Kitasatospora sp. NPDC059571 | reverse complement strand
CGCCCGGCGCGCCGGCGGCGCGGCCCCCGCCCCCGCCCCGCCCCCGCTCGCGGGCGCGCGCGCGCCCGGCGCCCCCCCGCCCCCCCCCCGCCCCCCCGGGCCGTCAGGGCGACGGCCGGGAGGGGGATCCTGCGGTCGGCCCGCGGAGCCCGTCCCACAGGGCGCGCTCGCGGGGGCGGGGATCGGTGAGGACCTCGGAGGGGGTGCCGAACTGCATGGTGCGGCGGGTATCCGGGTCGTAGGCGGGCCAGCCGGGGTCGCCGCCGGTGGCGAACGACGCCCAGGCGGCGTGCACGGTGTCGGCGAGTTCCTGAGGGGGCTCGGGGCCGAGCAGGCCGAGGAAGGCCTTGTCGTGCAGGTTGTCGAAGACGAAGGGGAGTTCGGCGGCGTGGCAGGCACCCAGACGGCCGTCGAACGTGGGCGGCTGCCAGGCGAATTCGTACATGTACGTGGCGCCGGGGAGCCCGGTGCGGGCCTCGGCGAGCCGGACGGCCGGGATGCGGTAGAACCAGTCGGTGGCGATCGCCGCGAGCAGGTCACCGGGGGAGGCGCCCGGGCGGGCGGCCCGGTACTCGGCCACGGCGGCGGTGTCGAGCCCGTACCGGGCGGCGCCGCCGAGCAGCATCTGCTCGTCGACGTGGTCGATGACACCGGTGGGGACGAGGAAGAGCCGGAACTCGTCGCTGTTGGTGCCGACCAGCAGGTCCACGCCGGCCGCCGCACCCGCGGCGATCGCCTCGATCGGGGGCGCCGGAAGCAGGACCCCGTCCACGACGGGTTCGAAGGGCATGAGATTGAGCGCCGCCTCGCCCCACCGCGCCGGGTCGGGCGCGGCCGAGATCGCGGCGCGAAGGTGCTGCTGCGCCTGGACGAGCGCACGCAGGGGCACGGCCGCGATCGCCTCGACGGCCGGCTCGACGCCGAGCAGGTCGGCGAGGTGACGGCCCACCAGCCGGGCACTGGCCGGGCTGAGGGTGTGGTGGGCGGCGCCGCTCTGCAGGACCGCACGGCGGAAGAGCCCGGCCGCCGAGGGCGCGGCGAGCAGGGCTCCGATGCTCATGGCGCCCGCGGACTCGCCGAAGACGGTGACGTTGCCGGGGTCACCGCCGAAGGCGGCGATGTTGTCCTGCACCCAGGTGAGGGCGGCGATCTGGTCGTGAAGACCGAGGTTGGCGGGGGCGCCGTCGCCGAGGTGGAGGAATCCGTCCGCCCCCAGGCGGTAGTTGACGGTGACACAGACGACGCCGTCGCGGGCGAAGCGGCTGCCGTCGTAGCCGGGGACGGAGCCGGAGCCGTTGGTGAAGGCGCCGCCGTGCAGCCACACCATGACCGGCAGCGAGCCGCCGGGGTCGGGAGTCCAGACGTTGAGGTTCAGGCAGTCCTCGCCGGGGATGTCGACCTCGGGGATCAGCCGGTCGAAGGGCGGGGTGTACGGGGCCTTGGGCGCGGTCGGCCCGTAGGCGACGGCCTCGCGGACTCCGTCCCAGGGCTCGGCCGGGCGCGGCGGCCGGAAACGGTCGGGGCCGAACGGCGGTGCGGCGTACGGAATGCCCTTGAAGGCGGTGATGCCACCCTCGGCGGCGCCCCGTACCCGGCCCTGCCGGGTGCTGACGACGGACTGCATCGTGTGGATCCTCCTGTCGGTCGAGCTCGGTCTCCGGTGGTGGACACGGCCCGTGCCCCGTCGGCGGGTCGCCGTCGTGGTTCAGTGCCCGGCGGCGCCGGCCATCCGCAGGGCCAGGTCGACGTACGTCTCGGCGATCTGCTCGCCCGTGTACGGCTGGTCGGGGCCGAACCACTGGGCGACGTGCATGCCCATGGCGCCGATCGCGGTGGCGGTGAGCACGAGATCGGGCACGGAGAACTCGCCGTCCTCGGTGCCCCGTTCCAGGATGTCGAGGAGCAGGCGGCGGCAGGCTGCCCGGAGTTCCAGCGAGGGCGCCGCGTGCTCGGGCGAGAGCGCGTGCAGTTCCCCGTTGGTGACGACGGCCAGCAGCGGGTAATCGACGTGCACCCCGACGTGGGCGCGGACGAGTGCGGCCAGCCGCGCTGCCGCACCCTCGGCCGGTGGCACCGCCCCGACGGCCGAGGTCAGCCGGCTGTGCAACTCCCGGTGGCCGACCCGGACGAGCTCGGCCAGCACCTGCTCCTTGGACGGGTAGTGCGCGTACAGGGTGGCCGAGTTGATGCCGACCCGGTCGGCGATCGCACGGATCGAGGTGCCGTAGAACCCCGACTCCGCGTAGAGGGCCAGCGCCGCCTCCAGGATCCTGCCGCGGGTGCCGGCCGGTGTCACCCCCTCGGGCAGCGCGACGGCCACGGCCGCGACCCGGCGCGGCTCCCAGTCGGGGACGTCCACGGGCTCTCCTCGGGGTGTTGCCGATTTCCAACCGATCGATTGGTTGACACGGTAACGCAGAGGCCCGATGGTATCTCGCAACGCGGCAGTAACAACCAATCGATCGGTTGGAAATCGATCGACGGTCGGCGACTGCCGGCCGGTAAGGTCCGAAGGAGCCCCTCACGTGCCGAACCCCCACGTCAACCTCGCCGCGATCCTGGTGGACACGGCGGCCCGACACCCCGACCGGCCGGCCGTCCGACTCGACGGGACCGTCCTGGGCTACGCCGAACTCGACGAGGCCGCCGCCCGTGCGGCGGCCCTGCTGCGGGACGCCGGAGCGGGACCGGGGGACCGGATCGGCCTGTCCCTGCCGAACGTGCCCGCCTTCGCCGTGTTCTACTACGCGATCCTCCGCGCAGGTTCGATCGTCGTCCCCCTGAATCCCCTGCTCAAGGCGGGCGAGGTGGAGCATCAGCTGCGCGACTCCGACGCCGCCCTGCTGATCGCCCCGTCCGGCGCCGACGAGGCGGCCGGCGGCGCCCGGGCGGCCGGCGTGCCCTGCCTGCCGGTGGACGCCGACCGCCTCGACGACCTGCTCGACCGCCACCCCCCGCAGCCGGGCGTGACCCCCCGCGCGCCGCAGGACACCGCGGTGATCCTCTACACCTCGGGCACCACCGGCCGGCCCAAGGGCGCCGAGCTCACCCATGACAACCTGATCCGCAACACCGAGATCACCCGGACGACCCTGCTCCGCCTCACCGAACAGGATGTGGTCTTCGGCGGCCTGCCGCTCTTCCACGCCTTCGGCCAGGTCGTCGGCCTCACCTGCGCCACGGCCGCCGGGGCCTGCCTCACCCTGCTGCCCCGCTTCGAGGCGGCCAAGGCCCTGGAGATCATCGACCGGGACGGGGTGACCGCGTTCCTGGGCGTACCCACCATGTACAGCGCCCTGCTCGCCGCCGGACCCGCGGGCGGTGACACGCGCTCGCTGCGGGTGTGCGTCTCCGGCGGCGCCGCCATGCCGGTGGAGGTTCTGCGCAGCTTCGAGGAGGCCTTCGGCTGCACGGTCCTGGAGGGCTACGGCCTGTCGGAGACGTCGCCCGTCGCCTGCTTCAACCACCCGGACCGGCCGCGCCGGCCCGGCACCATCGGCACACCCGTCCTCGGTGTCGAACTGCGCGTCCTCGACTCGGACGGCCGCGAGGTCCCCGACGGCGAGCGCGGCGAGATCGCCGTACGCGGCCACAACGTCATGAAGGGCTACTGGCGCAACCCCGAGGCCACCGCCGCGGCCGTCCCCGACGGATGGCTGCGCACCGGCGACATCGGGATCAAGGACCCCGACGGGTGCTTCCGGATCGTCGACCGCAAGAAGGAGCTGATCATCCGGGGCGGCTTCAACGTCTACCCCCGTGAGATCGAGGAGGTCCTCTACCGGCACCCTGCGGTCGGCGAGGCCGCGGTGATCGGTGTGCCGCACCCCACCCACGGCGAGGAGATCGCCGCCGTGGTCGCCCTCAAGCCGGGCGCGAGTGCCGAGCCGGCCGACCTGCGGGACTTCGCGAAGGCCGAGGTCGCGCCCTACAAGTACCCCCGCATCGTGCGGATCGTGGCAGCCCTCCCCAAGGGGCCGACCGGGAAGATCCTCAAGCGGGAGATCGAGCTGCCGTCGGACCAAGAGATCTGACGGTGCCGCAGGCCGCGGTGCCCCCACGCGCCGCCGCCTTCACCCCCACCCAGGAGTGTGTCCCATGACGTCCCGCTCCCTGCGCAGAGCCCTCCGGTCCGCCGCGGCCCTGGCCTCCGCCGCCGCCCTCGCCGTCCTCGGCGTGGCAGCCCCCGCCCACGCCTCCACCTCCTCGCTGCCCCACCTCAACGTCACCGGCGCCTACGTCACGGGCGTCTCCTCCGGCGGTTTCATGGCCACCCAGCTCCAGGTCGCCTACTCCCGCACGTTCAAGGGCGCAGGCATCGTTGCCGCCGGCCCCTACGACTGCGGGCAGGGCACCGTCATCGGCTTCGACGCCTGTGACCTCGGCATCGGCCTGCCCGTCCTGGAACAGCAGGCCGTCACCTGGGCGAACCAGGGCCGGATCGACCCGGTCTCCAACCTGAGGGGCAAGCCGATCTACACCTACCACGGCACTCTCGACCCGGTCGTCAACGGCCTGCTCTCCGACGCCGGGGTCCAGTTCTACCGGGACTTCGGCGCCAGCACGCAGTACCACGACCGGGACCCGGCCGGGCACTCCTGGGTCACCCCCTACGGCCCGGTCGCCTGCTCCCTCACTGCGGCGCCGTTCATGAACAACTGCCTCGACGACCCCGAGGGCGAGATGCTCTCCCAGTGGCTCGGCCACGTCAACCCGCCCAACACCGGCGCGCCGCGAGGCACTCTGACCCGCTTCGACCAGAACCGGTACGCCCCCGGCGGCTTCGCCCCCTGGTACGCCATGGACACCACCGGCCAGCTCTACGTCCCGCCGTCCTGCGCCGCCGGGCAGCCCTGCACGCTGGTCGTCGCCCTGCACGGCTGCCTGTCGGGGCAGTACCTGCTGGGTGACGAGTTCGCCGAGTGGGGCAACCTCGACACCTACGCGGACACCAACAACCTCGTCGTCCTCTACCCGCAGGCCATCGCCACCACCCTGCCGGTCAACCCCCAGGGCTGCTGGGACTGGTTCGGCTACAACGGCCCCGACTTCGCGGTCAGGAGCGCACCCCAGATGACCGCCATCACGGCCATGGTCCACGCCCTCGGCGGCTGACGACCGGCGGGACCGGGGCCGCGCGAACGGGTACCGACCGCGCGGCCCCGCAGGCCCGGCCTCCGCCGGTGGCGGTGGGGGCGGCAGCCCCGCTCCGGGTCAGGACGGCCGGCCGGCCGCCGGTGCCGCGGCGGCGGAGTGCTTCGCATGGGGCCGCCCGGCGTGGTGGGCGGACGACTGCCACTGGGCGGCCAGTGGCGCCCCGGCCAGGGCGAGGGCGAGTCCGGCTGCGAGCGCCGCAGCCAGGAGCGACCAGCGGAGGGCGGCGCCGCGGACGCGCGGCCCACCGTGACGGGCGGCGCGCATGCGCAGGTCGGCGCCGATCAGCCCGGGCAGACGCCACACATGGGCCAGCACATGGACGCCGGTCGCCGCCGCCCAGCAGACGAAGCTCGCCTTGTGGAGGAAGAGGACGGGCACCGGTCCGGTGTCGCGTCCCATGAGGGCCAGCGCGCCGCCGGTGGCCAGCACGGCGACGGTGGTGGCGACGACCAGCGGGGCGAGCAGCCGCAGCAGCGGATGCGGCGGTCCCTGGCGCCGGTAGGCCGCGTTGCCGGCGTAGTAGCGGACGAACCGGTGGCCGGTGCTGCCCAGTTTGAGCACGACGGGCCCGACCAGCAGCATGCCTATGAAGAAGTGCCAGGTGAGGAGCTGCCCGAGGAACAGAATCGTGACGCCCTGCGCCGCGAGGAGGGCCAGCAGGAGCGCGCCGGTGGCGGCGACCAGCCGCCGGTTCCCCTCGGGGCCGCCCAGGGGCCCCGCCGGGATCGGCACGGTCCCGCCCGTCGGCGCCGTGGCGCTGCCTGTCGAGAGCATGTGCTGACTCCGCCTTCCGGTGATGCAGGACCGCGCCGGGGTGGGCGGGACGATGTCCCGTCTGCTGCGGGACCGTCAGCAGTGTGCCCGGGCGAGCACTAAGAAGTGGTTCAGGTCACGTGCGGCCGGGGCGGTCGGGGCCCCGCTCCAGCCGCAGTGCCAGAACGGGGCAGGCCGCCACCGCGCGCCGTGCGTCGGCCAGGAGCTCGCCGGGCACGTCGGACCCGGTGAGGACCGGATAGCCCCACTCGTCCGGGGCGATCAGTTCGGGCAGCAACTCGGCGCAGAGTCCGCGGCCGTCGCAGGCGATGCGGTCGACGGCGAGCCGGTGGGGCCGGGTCACCGCCATCCCTCGCTCCCCGGGTCCGCACGGTCGGGCACGGCGAGGACCGCCCGGCGCCCGGCGGGGCCGCACGGCCCCTGCAGCAGGTGTCGCCGCACGTCGTCCCCGAACACCTCCAGGGCGGTCGCGGCCAGCCGGGACGCGCCGTCCGGGTGGCGGCAGGCACCGCGGCCGGCCAGCAGACCGGTCCTGCGGTGCAGCCGTTCCAGCAGCTCCGGGTCGGTACGCCCGCCGGCGAGCCGGGCGAAGTCGTCCGCGACGGCGGGCAGCCCGAACCGGCACGGCCCGCACTGGCGCGCGCTCTGGGCGGCGAGGTAGCCGAGCACCCGGGCCGTCTCCGTCAGGCCGCAGGCATCCTCGGGGAGCGCGGTGAGCACACCCGCACCCGGCCCGGCCCCGACCTCGGCGAGTCCGCTCCGGCTGAACGGCACATCCGCCGCCGAGAGCGGCAGCCAGCTGCCGAAGTACCCGCCGACGAGGACGGCCCGGAGCGGCTCGGAGGCGCCGCCGGCGGTGTCGAGGACGGCCCCGACCGGGGTGCCGAGCGGGATCTCGCGGACGCCGGGGGCGCGGACCGCCCCCGAGACCGTGACCAGGCTCGTCCCGGGCGCGTCCGGGCTCCCCGTGGCGCGGAACCACCGTGGCCCGTAGCGCGCGATGAGGGCCAGGTGGGCGAGGGTCTCCACATTGTCGACGAGGGTGGGGCGCCCGCCCACGCCCTTCTCGTACGGCCGCGGCGGGGTGGCCGAGGGGCGGGCGTCGCCGCCGTTCAGCCAGCGCACCAGCGAGGTCTCCTCGCTGGAGACGTAGTGGTGGGGCAGGGCGTGCACCCGGACGGGCACCCGGTCCAGGCCGGAGCGCCGCCGTTCGTCGACGGCGGCGGTCAGCCGCTCGACCTGCCACGACCGGGTGCGGGGCAGGCAGAGGTGGACGGCGGACGCGCCGACGGCGGCTGCGGCCAGGGTGGCGCCGTCGAGCACCAGGTGGGGGGCGAGGTCGAGCAGGGCCGTGTCCTTCCCGCTGGCGGGCTCGCTCTCCATGCCGTTGGCCACGACCACGGCCCGGCCCCGCCGTTCGGCGACCGAGCGCAGCTTGCGCCCGGTCGGGAAGGCGGCGCCGCCCCGCCCGGTCAGCCCGGCCTCCTCGACCGCGCGGATCAGCCACGTCGCGGCCCGGCGGCCGGACGCGGCGGGCGGCGGGCCGTACCGCCACAGGTGCTCGGCCAGGCCGGCGGGCCCGCCGGTGGCGTACCAGCCGTGCAGCAGCCGGGCGTCCGCCGGTCCTTCGGGGATGCCCGGCGGCTCGGCGGCCTCCACGGTGCTGGTCTGCGGGATCACTGGTCGTCTCCTCGGTCCTCGTCCCCGCCGTCGTCGCCGGCGGTCCGGTGGTCGGTGGCGACCGTGCCCGGTCGCTGGGCGGCGCCGCCGTGGTGGGCCCAGCCGGTCCTGGCCGGCCCGGCCGCCAGCAGCGCCATCACGAGGGCGGGTACGGCGGCCGCGGACAGGGCGGCCCAGATCCGGCCGGCCCGGTGCCCCGGACCCGCCCGGACCAGGCGCCACCACACCGCGGCCACCACCGCGGCAAGACAGCCGGCCGTGAGGCCCAGTTGCAGCGTCAGCCGGGTGTCCGTCCCGGTGCCCGCGCCGTGGAACAGGGCCAGCGGCCAGACCGCGTAGGCGAGCCAGTGCACCGCCTTCCACGCCCTGCGGCCGATCCGCAGCCGCACCGCGCTGGTCACCAGGACGGCCAGCAGCAGGTCCAGGGCGAGAGCCCCGAGGCCCAGCCACAGCGGGCGGTACGAGGAGGCGAAGGGCACCACCGCCTCCAGCCACCTCAGATGGACGAACGGGTCGGCGATCGCGGTCGCGATGTGGAGGCCGAGGAACGCCAGGGTGAGCACGGAGAGGTTCCGGTGCAGGGCGCCGATCTCGAACCGGGCGATCCGCTTGGGTGCGTACCGGCCGCCGGCCGCGATCCCCAGCACGAGGGTGGCCGTGAGCAGGACGAGCGCGACGGTGCCGCCGGCCCGGGTCGCGTACCAGAGCGGGCTCGGGCCCGCGGCGGCGAACTGCACGGTGCCGGTCATCGGGATCCTCCCTCGGCGGGCCCGGGGGCGGGGTCGGGGTCGGGCGGCCAGCCGCCGACCACCACCACGGACCCGTCGGTGCGGACGAGGCGGGCCGGCAGGCGGAGCGCGTTCAGCCGGCCGAGTGCCTGTGCACCGCGCACGATCGCCGCGGTGGCCGCGGTGTTGGCGTCGACGCAGGTCGCGGCGGCGACGCTGACCGTCCGCCAGAGGGGGGCCGGGACGTCTCCGGTGGCCGGGTCGACGATGTGGTGGAGCGACCGGCCGCCGCGCCGCCAGCTCCGTACGGTGGTGCCCGAGGTGGCCAGGCCGCCGCTGCGGACGGACACCACGGGGCCGGCTCCGTCGGCCGGGGCCGTGTGATCGTCGGCGATCGCCACCTGCCAGCCCCCGGCCGGTGCGGGGCCGGCGGCCGCCAGGTCACCGCCGAGGTTGACCAGCACCCCGCACCCGGCGACGTGCGCCGCCCGCTCGGCCGCGCGGTCCGCGGCCAGCGCTTTCGCCGTCGCCCCGAGGTCGAGCGCGGTGCCCGGGGGGAGCCGCAGCCGTGCGGCCCGCGCGTTCCATTCGACGGTGCGCCAGCCGGACGGCCGGACCGGCGTCACCGGTTCAACGGCCTCGGGCCGCACCGAGGCGAAGGTCCGGTCGTAGCCGAGTGCCGAGACGGCGGCGCCGACGGTGGGATCGACTGCGCCGTCGGTGGCCTCCGCGGCCCGCAACGCGGCCTCGATCGCCTCGGCGAGGAGCGGGCCGACCGTGACCGGGCCGTCGGTGCGGTTGGCCCGGGAGAGTTCGGAGTCGGACCGGAACCGGCTGCACGCCAGGTCGACCGCCGCGAGTTCCTCCTCCAGTACCCGGAGGGCGGCCGCCGTGCCGCCGGGGTCGGCCACCAGCAGCACCGCCGTCGTCCCCAGCGCCGGGAACGTGGTGGTGGAGCAGCGGACCTCCCCGGTCATGACGCACCCGAGGTGGTGG
Organism: Kitasatospora sp. NPDC059571; assembly: GCF_042735675.1. Taxonomy (NCBI): domain Bacteria; kingdom Bacillati; phylum Actinomycetota; class Actinomycetes; order Kitasatosporales; family Streptomycetaceae; genus Kitasatospora; species Kitasatospora sp. NPDC059571. The sequence continues at coordinate 283 of NZ_JBHWBW010000302.1, read as the reverse complement.
CCGGTGCCCGGGTGTGCGGGGCGACCGGCGCCGGGGCCTGGGCGGGCGGCCGGAGCGTGGTCGACCGCGGGGCCTGCGTGCCGGGGGTACCCGCCGTGCCGGGTGAGGTCGCCGTGCCCGGCGTGCCCGCCGTGCCGGGTGAGGTCGCCGTCGCGGGTGCGGCGGCACCCGGCAACCGGCTGTGGTACTCGGTGCCCAGGCCCGCCGCGCCCCCGGGGGCGGCCGTGGGCGGGGGGGCGGGGGGCCCGCCGGGACGGGGCTGGACCCCCGGGGGGCGGGGGCG
>NZ_JBHWBW010000301.1:0-9628 GCF_042735675.1 Kitasatospora sp. NPDC059571 | reverse complement strand
CGAATCGTCCGCGGCGCCCTCGCGCACGGTGACTACTTGGCGAGCGACGCGTAGAGCTCGCGAGCCAGGCGGGCGGTCTCGGACGGCGTCTTGCCGACCTTGACGCCGGCGGCCTCCAGGGCCTCCTTCTTCGCCTGGGCGGTGCCGGAGGAGCCGGAGACGATGGCGCCGGCGTGGCCCATGGTCTTGCCCTCGGGCGCGGTGAAGCCCGCGACGTAGCCGACGACCGGCTTGGTGACGTGCTCGGCGATGAACGCCGCGGCACGCTCCTCGGCGTCGCCGCCGATCTCACCGATCATCACGATGACCTCGGTCTCCGGGTCCTCCTGGAACGCCTTGAGGGCGTCGATGTGGGTGGTGCCGATGACGGGGTCGCCACCGATGCCCACGGCCGAGGAGAAGCCCAGGTCACGCAGCTCGTACATGAGCTGGTAGGTCAGGGTGCCGGACTTCGAGACCAGGCCGATCTTGCCCGGGCCGGTGATGTCGGCGGGGATGATGCCCGCGTTCGACTGTCCGGGGGAGATCAGGCCGGGGCAGTTCGGGCCGATGATCTGGGTCTTGGAGCCCTTGGCACCGGCGTACGCCCAGAAGGCGGCCGAGTCGTGGACCGGCACACCCTCGGTGATGACGACCGCGAGGCCGATCTCGGCGTCGATCGCCTCGACGACGGCGTCCTTGGTGAACTTCGGCGGCACGAAGATGACGGTGACGTCGGCACCGGTCTTCTCCATGGCCTCGGCGACGGTGCCGAAGACGGGCACCTCGGTGCCGTCGACGTCGACCGTGGTGCCGGCCTTGCGCGGGTTCACGCCGCCGACGATCTGGGTGCCGGAGGCGAGCATGCGGCGGGTGTGCTTCATGCCCTCGGAGCCGGTCATGCCCTGAACGATGACCTTGCTGTCCTTGGTAAGGAAGATAGCCATGGTGAGAGTCCCCTTCCTTACTTCGCGTTGGCCAGCTCGGCGGCGCGGTCGGCCGCACCGTCCATGGTGTCCACCTGCTGGACCAGCGGGTGGTTGGCGTCGGTCAGGATCTTGCGACCCAGCTCGGCGTTGTTGCCGTCCAGGCGGACGACGAGGGGCTTGCTGACGGCCTCGCCCTTCTCCTCGAGGAGGGCCAGGGCCTGCACGATGCCGTTGGCGACCGCGTCACAGGCGGTGATGCCGCCGAAGACGTTGACGAAGACCGACTTGACGTCGGTGTCGCCCAGGATGATCTCCAGGCCGTTCGCCATGACCTCGGCGGAGGCGCCGCCGCCGATGTCGAGGAAGTTGGCGGGCTTGACGCCGCCGTGGTTCTCACCGGCGTAGGCGACCACGTCGAGGGTGCTCATGACGAGACCCGCGCCGTTGCCGATGATGCCGACCTCGCCGTCGAGCTTGACGTAGTTGAGGCCCTTGGCCTTGGCCGCGGCCTCCAGCGGGTTCGCGGCGGCCTTGTCCTCGAGCGCCTCGTGCTCCGGCTGGCGGAACTCGGCGTTCTCGTCCAGGGAGACCTTGCCGTCGAGCGCGATGATCTTGCCGTCGCCGGACTTGATCAGCGGGTTGACCTCGACGAGGAGGGCGTCCTCGGCGATGAAGACCTTCCAGAGCTTCTGGAGGACCTCGGCGACCTGGTCCGCGACCTCGGCCGGGAACTTGGCGGCGGCGACGATCTCCGCGGCCTTCTCGGGGGTGCAGCCCTCGTTGGCGTCGACCGGGATCTTCGCGAGCGCGTCCGGGTTCTCCTCGGCCACGACCTCGATCTCGACACCGCCCTCCACGCTGGCCATCGCCAGGAAGGTGCGGTTCGTACGGTCCAGCAGGAACGAGACGTAGTACTCGTCCTTGATGTCCGCGGTCTGGGCCAGCATCACCTTGTGGACGGTGTGACCCTTGATGTCCATGCCGAGGATCGCCCCGGCCTTGGCGACGGCATCCTCCGGGTCGGCGGCGAGCTTCACGCCACCGGCCTTGCCTCGGCCGCCGACCTTCACCTGAGCCTTGACGACGGCGCGGCCGCCGAAGCGCTCCGCGATCTCGCGGGCGGCCTCGGGGGTCTCGATGACATCGCCGTCAAGCACGGGTACACCGTGCTTGGCGAAGAGGTCCCTCGCCTGGTACTCGAACAGGTCCACGTGTGTTCGTCCTTGTTCGTGGTCGCGGATTGTGTCTCTTCGAGCGTGCCACGGCAGGATCTTCGCTGCGGATTTCGTCGGAGCTGCGCGGGTACGCAGAGAGCTGGCCTTGCGGCCCACGTTGCCCCGGGCGCATCGTCAATCAACACGCGCGTCACGTCCGTCTGGCAGGTTATCCCCGGAGGCCGGGCGTGTTTCGCCCGGGACCGCGTCCGGTTTGGTGAGAACCGTCACAACGGGTGTACCCGAGCATGTCGGACCAGCGGCTCACCGCGGACGGGCCGGCCCGGTGAGGTCTCCGGACGGCTCACCCGTTCGAGTGATGCCGGTGGTCGGCGCCGTGCCCGCGCCCGGCGCCCACCCCTTGCCCCACGCCGTGACCCTCGCCGTGACTCACCCCGCGGCCGGCACCGGGAGCGGGCGCTTCTCGATCGCGGCGGCCATGATCTCCGGGAAGACGTCCGGCGTGCAGGCGAAGGCCGGGGCGCCGAGCGCGGCCAGGGCGGCGGCGTGCGCGTGGTCGTACGCCGGGGCCCCCTCGTCGGAGAGCGCGAGCAGCGCGATGAACTGGACTCCCGCCGCCTTCATCGCCGCCACCCGCTTGAGCATCTCGTTGCGGATGCCGCCCTCGTAGAGGTCGCTGATCAGCACCACGATCGTCTCCGACGGCCGGGTGATCCGCGACTGGCAGTACGCGAGCGCGCGGTTGATGTCCGTACCGCCGCCCAGCCGGGTGGCGAACAGGACGTCCACCGGGTCGGTGAGCTGCTCGGTCAGGTCGACCACGGAGGTGTCGAAGACCACCAGCCGGGTGTCCAGGCTGCGCATCGACGCCAGCACCGCGCCGAACACCGCCGAGTGCACCACCGAGGCCGCCATCGACCCCGACTGGTCGATGCAGAGGATGACGTCCTTCTTCACCGCGCGCTGCGCCCGGGCGTAGCCGACCAGGCGCTCGGGCACCACGGTGCCACGGCCGTCCGGCCCGGCGTCGGGCAGGTAGTTCGCGAGGTTGGCGCGGATCGTGCGGCCCCAGTCGATGTCGCGGTGGCGGGGGCGGTTGACCCGGGCGCTGCGGTCCAGCGCGCCGCCCAGGGTCGCCCTGGTGCGGTCGGCGAGCCGCCGCTCCAGCTGCGCCACCACCTTGCCGACCACGGCGCGGGCGGTCTCCCGGGTGGTCTCCGGCAGTGCGCTCCTGAGCGAGAGCAGGGTGCCGACCAGGTGGACGTCCGGCTCGACGGCCTCCAGCATCTCCGGCTCCAGCAGGAGGCGGTCCAGGCCCAGCCGGGCGATCGCGTCCTGCTGCATCAGCTGGACGACGGTGGTGGGGAAGTAGGTGCGGATGTCGCCCAGCCAGCGGGCGACCTGCGGGGCGGAGCCGCCGAGGCCGGCGCTGCGGGCGCCGGAGCGGCCGCTCTCGCCGTCGGTCCCGCGGTACAGGGCCGCGAGGGCTCCGTCCATGGCGGCGTCGCGCCCGGCGAGACGGCAGCCGGTGCCGTCCGCATCGCCGCCCAGCACCAGGCGCCAGCGGCGCAGGCGCTCGGCGGCCTCGTCCGGCGCGGCGGTGGTCTCGGTCACGGGGGCTCCTCGGGTGTCGGGCGGACGGCGGCCCGGCGGTGGTGACGCCCTGTCACCACCGCTGCTGGCACGGTCGATACAAACAGAGGGGACTGACAGCGCCGGGCGGGCACCGGGCGGCCTGCGGGAGAACCGCGGGCAGGCTGCGGGCGGTGGATCGGCGCCGGTCAGCCGATGCGGCGGTCGGGTTGACGCGGGATCAGCCCCAAGGTCGGGGACGGGCCGGGGACCGGCGCGGCGGCGGGACCGGCGACCGGCCCGGCGGCCGCAGCCGGCAGGCCCAGCAGCAGCGCGAGCACCGGCAGCGCGGCGTCCGCCCGGGCCTCGTCGAGGAGGACCGGATCGCCGGCCGCGGCGGTGTCGGCCCGGCCGAGCGGGCCGGCCGCGGCGCGCTCGCCGATGGTGCGGCGCACCCCCGCCTCCATCGCGGAGAACGTGCGCCGGAGCACCGGCAGCAGGTCCACCAGGACATCGCCCGGGACGCCGGTCAGCCAGTCGTCGAGCAGGCCGAGCAGGCGGGCGTCGTGCAGCAGCAGCGCCCCTCCCCCGGCCAGGAAGCCCTCGATCCAGCCGGCCGCGTCGGCCGGGGCGCCCGCCCGGGAGAGCACCAGGCCCATCCGGCGGCCCGCCTCGTCCGAGTCCAGGCGGGCGTCGTCGAGCAGCAGCCGTACGGCGCGGCCGCGCAGCAGGCCCGGTGCGCCGGTGGCCGGGCCGGCCGAGGGCTCGCGGGCGGCCAGCGCGCGCAGCGCCCCGGCCCAGCGGTCGGCCGGGTCGTCGCCGGGCGCACCGGGGGCGGCCGCGGTGTCCGGCCCGGTGGCGGCCGGGTGCCGCGGCGAGAGCAGGCCGACGGCGGTGTGCACGGCGTCGAGGTGGGCGCGCATGGCGGCGGCGCCGTCCGCGTCGAGGCCGGTGCAGGCGGGCGGCAGGCCGACGCTGATGCGCTCGGCGAGGCCGCGGGCGACGCCCTCCAGGGCGCTGCCGTCGGTGGCCCGGACGTCGCCGTAGCGCAGGGCGCGGACCAGCGCGGGCAGCGCGGCGGCCAGGTGCGCGACGTCGGTGTCGAGCGCGGCCCGGTCGGCGAGGATCCGCATCACGGCGGGCAGGGCGCCGGTGAGGCCGGCCAGCAGGCACTGCTCGACCAGGGCGGTGAGGTCGGCGAGGTCCCCGGCGGCGGCGGCGCGGTCGGCGGCGCGGTCGGCCGCGGCGTCCTCGACGGTGGTGCCCCAGTGCGCGGCCTCGACCACCCGGACGGCGAACTCCGGCTCCCAGCGCAGCCGCCAGGTCTCGCGGAAGGTGCCGGTCGACTGGACGGCGGACCGCGAGGGGGTGCCCCAGCCGATGCCGAGCAGGCGCAGCCGGTGCAGCAGCCGCGAGCGGCCGGCGTCGAGGTCCTTGCGGAGGTCGAGGACGAGCTCGCGCTCGGCGGCCTCCGGCTTGAGGCGCAGGGTGCGCTGGAGCCTGGCGAGGTCGCGCTGGAGCGGGACGGCCGGGGCGTCCTCGGGCACCTCGCCGAGCGCGTCGCCGACCACCAGCCGCTCGTGGACGAGGGCCAGGGTGACGTCGGAGCCGTCGCACAGCACGGCGCGGACGGCGTCGAGCGTCTCGCCGAGGCCGGCCAGCGGGCGGCCGCGCATCGCGGCGAGCGTGTCGGCCAGCCGGACCGCCTCGATGACGTGGGCGGAGGAGACCGGGTGGTCCTCGGCGCGCAGGAGCTCGGCGACGCCGGTCATCCAGCGGGTGATCGGCCGGTCCGGGCTGGTGAAGAGGTGGTGGTACCAGCCGGGCGAGTCGACGCCCGCGCCGTACCCGGTGTGCTGGGAGAGCCTGCGGTGCGTCCACGGCACCCAGGTGATCTCGGTGCGCAGCCGGGGCAGGCCGGCCAGCAGGGCCCGGTCGTGGGCGACGGTGGGCATGGTCTGCAGGGCGGGGACGTGCCAGGCGCCGCAGACCACGGCGATCCGGCGGTGGCCGGCCCGGCGGGCGGCCCGGATCTGCTGGCGCATGTACGCCTCACGGAGATCGTCGCGGCGGGCCGCGGCGGCCCGCGCGCCCGCCCCGGCGGCGTCCTCGCGCAGCGCCGCCATCGCCTCCGCGACGGCGGCGAACGGGGCGAGGGCGTCGTCGCCGGGCGCGCGGTGCTCGATGACGTCCTCCCACCAGCGCTCGGGGTCGTCGTGGCCGGCGGCCGCGGCGAGCGCGGCGATCGGGTCGCCGGACGCCTCCGGGCCCCCGCCGGAAGTGCCCCCCGGCACTCCCGGCGGGGCGTCGCCCAGGGCGAGGGTGTGCGCCGCGGGCAGGTCGATGAAGCGGACGGGCAGGTCGTGGTCGACGGCGTGCCGGATGGCCGCCCACTCGGGCGAGAAGACGGCGAACGGCCAGAACGCGGCCTTGGCCGGGTCGTCGACGACGTGCGCGAGCAGGGCGACCGGCGGCTTCATCTGCTTGTCGCCGGCGAGGGCGACGATCGCGTCCGCCTCCGGCGGGCCCTCGATCAGCACGGCGTCGGGCCGCAGCCGGGCCAGGGCGGCGGCCACCGCGCGGGCGGAGCCGGGGCCGTGGTGGCGGACGCCGAGCAGGGTGACCTCAGCGCTCATGGTCGTGCACCTCGCTCTCGGGCGGGTCGGTGGGAGTCGGGCCGCGGACGGTGCGGCGGCCCGGGGAGGGACGGGGGGCGGGTCAGCGGGAGTGCTCGCGGGCGGCGCGGTAGAAGTCCTTCCAGCCGTCCCGCTCGCGGAGCACGCCCTCGACGTACTCGTGCCAGACCGTGCGGTCGGCGGCCGGGTCGCGGACCACCGCGCCGACGATCCCGGCGGCGACGTCCGAGGCGCGGAGCATGCCGTCCCCGAAGTGGGTGGCGAGGGCGAGCCCGTTGGTCAGGACGGAGATCGCCTCGGCGGTGGAGAGCGTGCCGCTGGGCGTCTTGACCTTGGTGCGGCCGTCGTCGGTGATGCCGGCGCGCAGCTCGCGGAAGACGGTGACGACGCGTCGGATCTCGTCGGCGCCGGCGGGCAGCTCCGGCAGGTCGAGCGAGCGGCCGAGCTGGTTGACCCGGCGGCTGACGATGTCGACCTCCTCCTCCAGGGTCGCGGGCAGCGGCAGCACCACGGTGTTGAAGCGGCGGCGCAGGGCGGAGGAGAGGTCGTTGACGCCGCGGTCGCGGTCGTTGGCGGTGGCGATCAGGTTGAAGCCGCGCACCGCCTGGGTCTCGTCGCCGAGCTCGGGCACCGGGAGGGTCTTCTCCGACAGGATGGTGATGAGGCTGTCCTGCACGTCGGCGGGGATGCGGGTGAGCTCCTCGACGCGGGCGATCTTGCCGTCGGCCATCGCCCGCATGACCGGGGAGGGCACCATGGCCCGGCGGCTGGGGCCCTCGGCGAGCAGCCGGGCGTAGTTCCAGCCGTAGCGGACGGCCTCCTCGGGCGTGCCGGCGGTGCCCTGGACGAGCAGGGTGGAGTCGCCGCTGACGGCCGCGGCGAGGTGCTCGGAGACCCAGGTCTTGGCGGTGCCGGGCACGCCGAGCAGCAGCAGGGCGCGGTCGGTCGCCAGGGTCGTGACGGCCACCTCGACGACCCGGCGGGGGCCGATGTACTTCGGGGTGATCACGGTGCCGTCGGGCAGTTCGCCGCCGAGCAGGTAGGTCGCGACGGCCCAGGGCGACAGGCGCCAGCGCGCGGGCCGGGGCCGGTCGTCGTGGGCGGCGAGGGCGGCGAGCTCGGCGGCGAAGGCGTCCTCGGCGTGGAGGCGGAGAACTTCACTCGCAGGGGTGATCGTGTCGGTGGTCATCTACGGCTCCTGGGTACCGCCGCCGGGCACGGCTGCGGCAGGGGACGGGTCGGGGATCGGAAATGGCAGGGGCCGCCGTGCGCGGACATCGGGCACGCCACGGCCGGCCCGGCGTTTCGTACGCCCTTTCGGCCTGCTGGAACCACCATGCACCGGGCCACTGACAACGCGTCGGCCGCCGGTGACCTGTCGTCAGATCACCGGCCCCCGGTGTCAGTGGCCCGTTCTAGCGTCCTGGGCATGGAGGAACGCTGGAGCACCGAACACGTCCTGTCGCTCGCGCCCGACCAGGCGTCGCAGAAGGCGGCCGGCAAGCTGTCCGCGCCCGCGCCGTGGTCCGGGACGGGCCTGGGCGACGGCGCGCTCTGGGGCGAGTGCAAGGGCAGCGGGCGCACCCCGTACCGCGCCTGCGTCGACCTCACCGGGCCCGCCTACAGCTGCACCTGCCCGAGCCGGAAGTTCCCGTGCAAGCACGCGCTCGGCCTGCTCCTGCTCTGGAGCGGCGGCGCCGCTATCGCCGGGGCCGGCGCGCAGCCCGACTGGGTCGCCGAATGGCTGGCGAAGCGGCAGCAGAGCGCCGAGCAGCAGACCGCCCGCCGGCAGGCCCGGCTGGAGGCCGCCAAGGACGACCCGGCCGCCCTGCGGCGGGCCGGGCAGCGGGCCGCCCGGGTCGCCGGCGGCGCCCGCGAGCTGCGGCTGCGGCTCGCCGACCAGGTCCGCCGGGGCCTGGCGGAGCACGCCTCCGCGGCCGCCGGCTGGGAGGAGGTCGGCGCCCGGATGGTCGACGCCCAGGCCCCCGGGCTGGCCGGCCGCGCCCGCGCCCTGGCGCACACCCCGCAGGACGCCCTGCTGGAGGAGTACGCCCTGCTGCACCTGCTGGCCGGCGCGTACGGGCGGGTCGACGAGCTCCCGGCCCCGCTCGCCGCCACCGTCCGCACCCGGGTCGGCTTCACCACCTCCACCGAGGAGGTGCTGGCCGGGCCGACCGTCCGCGACCGCTGGTACGTCCTCGGCAGCCGCGACACGGTCGACGACCTGACCACCCGGCGGATCTGGCTGCGCGGCGCCAAGACCGGCCGGACGGCACTGCTGCTCTCCTTCGGCCACGCCGGCTCGGCCCCCGACCTGGCGCTGCCGACCGGACGGGTGCTGGAGGCGGACCTCGCCTTCCACCCCGCGGCGCGCCCGCTGCGCGCCGCACTCGGCTCCGCCCGGTACGGCGGCCCGCAACCGGCGGACGGCCCGCCGCCCGGGCTCACCCCGGCCGAGGCCCTGGCCGGGTACGGCGAGGCGGTCGCCGACGACCCGTGGACGGAGTCCTGGCCGAGCGTGCTCCGTGACGTCGTGCCGGTGCTCGGGCCGGACGGCTGGCAGCTCACCGACGGCACGGCCGCACTGGCACTGCGGCGCGGCGCCGTCCCCGAGCAGGCGCTGTGGCGGCTCGCCGCCGCCTCCGCGGGCCACCCGGTGACGGTCTTCGGCGAGTGCGGCCACGGCGGCTTCGTCCCGGTGACCGCCTGGGCCGCGGACGGCCGCCCGATCGGGGTGGGCCAGTGAGCAGCACCCCCGTCCACCACCCGCACCACCACCCGACGGGAGGCAGGCCGTGACGGCCACGACCACCACCGCCCACGACGACTGGTCCGCCCTGCGGACGACCGCGCTGCTGGGCACCGACCGCCGGCCGCTGCCTGGCCCGGCCGGTCCGGGCCCGGCCCGGGCGGCCGCCGAGGCCGTCGACCGCACCGACCCGGCCACCGCCCTGCTGGACCTCGCGGCACTGGCCGTCGTCCGGCGGCGGGCCGGCCTGCGGCCCGATCCCGCCCCCGCACTGCCCGCCCCGGCACCCGCGGACGGGCGGCCCGCCCTGCCCGAGGCCGCCGCCGGGCGGCTCGGCTTCCTGCTCGGCGGCCGCGGCCCGGACACCAGCATCGCCAACCTCGCCGAGCTGCTCCCGCAGTGGCTGGCCACCGCCCGGGCGTACGGCTACCGGCTGCCGCCCGCGCTCGTCCCGGCGCTGCTGGACACCGCCCGCGGGGGGCCGGGGCGGCGCGCCCCCCCGGGGGGCCGGGGCGGGGGGGGGGGGGGGGCGCGGGGGGGCGGGGGGCCCCCCCCGCCCGGGCGCGCGCCCGCCCCCCCCCCCCCGCC
>NZ_JBHWBW010000300.1:0-9636 GCF_042735675.1 Kitasatospora sp. NPDC059571 | reverse complement strand
GGCCACGTCGATCGACTCCTGCACAGCACTCATCGCACGTCACTCGCTTCCACATCGGCTTCGGCGGTCCCAGACCGCCTGCCCCGGCGCCGGACACGCATGCAGGGCCGCCACCGATTCCGCCCCCACAGAGCAGCTGCGGCAACCGCCACGACCCGGCCACCGGCCCCTCGCAGGACGGGCCGGCCCGACCTACCGCGGCCCCAGCCCCAGCGGGGCCCGCAGGCTCCGATGGTTCGTCCGGGTGGAAACACCGGCCGCTCCGGCTCCCCGGCTGACAGGTAGGGGGGAGTTTCGCACCCACGGCCGGCGGTCCGACCGCACGGTGGGCGACGAACAGCCCGATCGCGTCCGCGGCCTCCAGCAGCCGGGCCACCGGCCGGGACGGACGGGCCACGCGCAGGACGACACCTCGCTCCTCGGCCTGCCGGCGGGCGTCCAGGAGTGCGTGCAGGAGCGCAGCGTCGGCGAACGACACCCCGGACAGGTCCACCGTCACCGGCGCCCGGTCGAGGTCGACGACGAGAATGTCGTCGAGTGCGGAGGCCAGCGGGGCGACCTGATCGTGGTCGACGTCCCCGGCGACCAGGAGCAGCGGCCCGTGGCAGCGATGAACGGTTGTCACGGTCAGCGGCGCTGCGGCACACATGCGTCCAACTCCTCCCGGCGTGGATGCCTTCACGGTAGGAGGTGGCGGGTGGCCGTGTCTGCCCCGCCCCGCGATGGCCCCGGCCCCCCGCAGGCCGGGGCCGGGCCGCTACCCGACACTCAGGGCAGCGGCTCGGCGTGCGGCAGCGCCCTTGTCCAGGGGCCGTCACCGGTGCCCGGCAGGACCACTCCGTCCTCGGTGATCTCCACCCGCAGCCGGCCGCTCGCGTCCACGAGCACCTCGTGGCCGTGCCGGCCCCGCACGCCGAGCGAGGACACGACCACCCGCCGCTGCGGGGCATGCGACCCGGGCCGCCCCGGAAACGTCACCAGCTACTGCCGCGCCGCCACAACCGCCACCGCCCGGCCCCGAAAGACCTGCGCCTACCCGGATCGGCACACCTGTAGCGATCACCGCGCCTCCCCCGCCGAACCGGCCCGGCGTGCAGAGGTCCGCCGCACCCGGCAGGCTCGGCACCGGGGCGTTCGCGGCGAAGGTCGGGGCCTCGGTCAGGTCCTCGGCGGCTGACCTGGCCGGCAAGCAGACAGGCGTGAGGGCGCTCGTTCCGCGCGCGCCGCGCCAACCGGATCCAGCCGCCGTCGTGGCACGCGGGAAACGCGGCCCGGGGCGGCGCCACGGCCCGTTGGGGTGCCCAACCGGCCCACTCGGACACAGGCCTGCAGCGCCGCCAGGCATGCCGGTCGACGGGCGCTGCCCTGGGGGCGGCCCCGTGATCGTGTCCGGAGCCGCCCCGAGGCTTTAAGCGGCCCGCCGCATCTGGGCGGGCCGGGGCCGGGTCAGGTGTGCAGGAGGCTGTTGCGGCCGTCGTGTCCGTCGGCCGCCTCGTCGTCGAACCAGTAGTCGCCGTGGGCGAGGTAGCGGAATGCGTGCCGCTGATCGTGGGGAAGCGCGACGGTGACCGCCCGGGTGCCGTCCGGACGCTCGGCCAGCGGGTGCGCACCGGGCCGCCAGTCGTTGAAGTCGCCCACCACGCTCGTCGCCCCGGCCGGGTGGTCCGCCGGCAGGACGAATGTGACCTGGGTGTGCTTCTTGGTCCGGCTGCGTTCCAACATCGGGCTGATCACTCCTCACGGATCGACGATCTCCTCCTCCGATGGTCGCCCCCGCGAGCGGCGGACCCGGTGCGCAAAGACGCCGACCTCGCCCGCTGTCACCCGGCCGCACCAACAGGGACCGGCTTGGCCGGCTCTCAGCGGGCCGAGCGGGTGCCGGGGATCGGGTCGATGGTGAGGACCCGGTCGGTACAGGTGAGGTGCAGCAGGCGCGTCATCGGCGGCGAGGGATCCGCCAGGTGCAGGGCGGTGCCCTGCCGCTCGGCGCGGATACGGGCGTGCAGGAGGGCGTTGAGGCCGCTGGAGTCGATGAAGTCGAGCGCCCCGAGGTGGACCACCAGGGTCAGCGGGGCGGCGGCGAGCGCGTCGTCCAGGGCGCGGGCGAGAACGTGGACCTCGTGCAGGTCGAGCTCGCCCGAACAGGCCACGACCGGGCCGCTGGGACTGGGACGGACATGGAAGGCGAAGTCGTGCTCGGCCCTGTCGATAAGGCCTCCCCGGGGTCGTCCCCGTTCGGCGGTCCACCCACCATACGGCGGCGGCACGGGGCGCAGCGGTGCCGCACTGTGAAGGTTCAGTGCCAAGGCCCTGCCGCCGCAAAGCAGGCGGTGCACCGAAGACGACGCCGGGGCCGGCTCCGTTACGCGGTGAACTCGGCCCAGACCTCCTTGCCCGTCCCGCACGGCCGATGACCCCACGCGGAGGCGACGCGCTGCACGATGAACATGCCGTGGCCGTGGTCGCGGTCCGGCACATGAGGCCGCGGACGGGGCGGGGCCGCCAGCGGGTCCGTGACCGTGATCCGCAGCGTGGTGCCGTCGTACTCGAGGTCCAGGCAGCTCGGACCAGGGGTGTGCTGGGTCGCGTTGGCGAGGAGTTCGGCGGCGACGATGGTGGCATCGATGGCCACCTGGCTCAGATGCCAGTCACACAGGGCCTGCCGCACGACATCGACGCCGACGCCGGTGGGTTCACCCGGACGGAAGCCGAGGTGGCGGTGTCGGGTGGTGGCGGACGAGGTGGTCATCACGCGGCCCCCGGTGGCTGAATCGTGCTCTGACCAGAGCGCCTGCCCCGCCCTGCTCGCTCTACACCCGGCAAGACCGTGGCTACTGTCGGCCACCTCCGTTACCGTCCGTGCCGACGTGGGCCTGTATCACGTCGTCGACGGTGGGATAGGTCGGGAACAGCGGGGCGGCCTCGGTCACCGACAGGACCCGGCGCACCACCGGGCTCGGGGCGACCAGCACCAGGGGGATGCCGTCGGCCGCCGCTGTGCGCCGCGCCCGCACCAGCTGGCTGAGCGCCGAGGAGGTGAACAGGTCGACGCGGGCGAGGTCGAGTGCCAGCACGCCGGGCCGTTCGGCGAGTGCCCGGCGCAGCGCGCGGTCGCCGACGGCCTCGTTGTCCATGATCATGTCGCCGGTGAACGCGCACACCACCACCGGCCCCACCCGCGTCGTGCTCGTCTTCAGGACCGGCGCCGTCACCCACAACCTCCCTTGGGCGCAGGGTCGCGCCGGGGCCCGCGTCCACGCCCGTCGGGTTGCCTTCACCGACCGGGCGGAGCCCGGGTACGACCGGTGCCCCCACGCTACCCCCGCCGCCACGGTGCCGCTCCTCATCACCACGGTGTCCACACGGCGGAAGGCCCGGGCCGGTGACCGGCCGCTCGTGCCGCACTAGGGTGTGGCCGTGGACATGCAGACCACCATCGCGCGCCTGGCCGAGGAAGCCGAGCTGCAGTTCCGGGACGGGACGTGGGAGCCCACCCCGGCCGACCGTCTCCTCGCCGCCGAGGCCGAGGCGGACCTCGCCGCCGCCGTCGCACCGCCGCACGTCCAGGAAGGCTTGCCACCCATCGACCGGCTGGAGCGCCTGCGCACCGCGCTCGCCGTCCTCGCGGTCGCCATCACCCGCGTCCACGGGCACCTCGCCTGGTTCCTCGCCGCCGCCAGCACCGCCCTCGCCCCCGTCCTGCACTGGCGCGCCCTGCCCGCCGAGGAGGGCCACTCCTTCGGCGCCGTCCTGCCAGAACCCGGGCAGTACGCGGACGCCGAGGACGCCGTCCGCCGTCTCCAGCAGACCCTCACCCGGATCAGCGCCGCCTGACCGCGGCACCGCGGGTGGGCACCGCGCAGGCGCGGCCCCGCGGGTCGGTGACCGCCGGAGGCCGCTGCTGTTGAGGACCGGGGTCAGTCCCACTCCTCCTCGGCTCCATCTCCGCGGTCTGCTGCCCGGCCCGCATGTGGCGCTCAGCGTCCTCCCTCGCCCGCTGCTCCGCCTCCTCGGCCTTCGCGCCCTGGTCGCCGATGGCGCTCTTGGCCCGGTCGGCCGGGCAGTGCTTCTCGGGTGCGCAGGACAACGACGGTCTCCCCGGCAGACGGTGCTCGTGCACTACTGGCCGGCGGCACTCGCCTTTGACCGGCCCCGGCCGTGGTCCTGGCCTGGACGGTTCGGGCGCGCCGGTGGCTGGTGGGAGGACATAGCCGCCGCCGGACCTGCGAGCGGGCATGAGGCACCGCAGGTGGAGCCGGCCGATCCGGGGCGGCAAGCCGGGCGGGGACGCAGTACGGAGTCGTTGAGGCGGCCGGTCCTGGCCGCCTGACAGGCTGCGCAAAGGAGACGTGATGGCGTCGAACGAGTCTCCGGCTCCGGGCATCTCGCCGGAGGCTGAGGCGCGCACCGAGCTACTGCGGGCGATCACTGCGGAAACCCGGGCGCTGGGCCGGTACAGCGAGCAGCACCACCGTGCGCTGGTGGAGCTGGCACACGCGTACGCGCTGGTGACCGGCGGCCTCGGCGCGCCGGCAACCTCCAGCCCGAAGCAGCGGCTGTAGGCGGGCAGCGGCGCGATGGTGCCCGGCGACGGCGATCGGGGCGACGAGCAGCGGTTGCTGGTCTCGGCGTTCGCGGGGTTGGCGGCCGGCGTGTTCCTGCTCGACGCGGGTGGGCGGATCCTGGCCGTCAATCCGCGGGCCGAGGAGCTGCTGGGCCGCCGGGCGGCGGCGATGGTTGGGGCGGGGGCGCACGGGTTGCTGCACCGGGGTTCTGACGGTGCGGTGGTTCCGCGCGTGCAGTGCCCGTTGTTGGCCGTTGTGGAGACCGGGCGGCCGGCCTGGGGTGCGAGCGATGCCTTCCTGACCGGTGACGGCAGGGCTCTGCCGGTGCGCTGGTCGGCAGCGCCCGTCGTGCGCGGCGGCCGGTCGGTGGGCATGGCCGTGCTGTTTGCCGATGTCGCGGGAAGCAGTGCGCCCGTCGGGCCGGAGGCCGCCCAGGTGAGCCGCCTGGAGGACCTGACCCAGCGGCTGACCCTGGTGGGTGCAATCACTGAGGTGCTCTCCGAGACGCTGGACGTCGAGGAAGCGGTGGGCCTGCACTCGGCGGCGGCCTTGAGCCGTTAGGACCCTGGCGACCGCGGTCGGCCGCTCGCCCGGGGTGCTGCGCGGCGGCCGGCTGCTGGTGATCACCGCCCAGGACGTGCGCACCGCGCTCCGGGGCGGTCGGTGGGATGCGGCAGAGGACCGCTCCATCGCCGAACAGGAAGCCGCCCGCGCAGTGGTCGCAGCGCCGCGGGCTCGCCGGGATGTCGCCGGGGCAGGGGCCGAGGGCGGCCCTTACCCGTTCACGGATTCCGGTCCGGCCGGGGGCGGCGACGCTGTGTCGGTGTCCGTCGGGCTGTCGAGAAGGGCGAGGAGGGAGGCGACGGTGTGGCCGGCCTCGGCCGGGTGGCGTAGCTGGGTGTCGGGGCTGATGTGGTAGCGGTTGCGGCGACCCTCGCGGTGGCGGGTGAGGTATCCGGCGGTCTCGAGGTCGGTGACGATGGCCTGGACGGCGCGTTCGGTGACCTGGCAGGCGGTGGCGAGGTCGCGCATCCGGATGTCCGGGTGGCGGGAGATCAGGGACAGTACCCGGGCGTGGTTGGTGAGGAACGTCCATGCGGCGCGCGGGTCTCGGTCGGTCTCCATACCGCCATCGTAGGATCTGTGCTTCCCGCACCGCAATGTGCGAATTCCTATTCGGGTATCTATTGACAGGTATCGCTGCCGGTCGGACCATCGGCAATGAGGCAGGAGAGGAGACCGTGATGGCCGCGACCGCTTACTCCCCGGGCCGGATTTCCGCCAGCCCCTTCCCTACCGCGGGGGCGACTCCTGCCGCACCGGCCTACTCCCCGCTGTTCACGGATGCCGCCGGGCGCCTGAGTGTCCGGGCGGTGCGCGCCGGCAGCCGGCCCCGCATCCGGATCAGCGGCGAAATCCACTTCGACACCGTGCCCGCATTGCGCACCGCTCTGGAGACCCTGACCGCGGGCAAACCACGCGCGGTCGACCTCGACCTGGGCGCCGTCACCTTCATGGACTGCTCCGGCCTGAACGCGCTGCTCGAACTGCGCCGGCGCGGCCTCGCCACCGGCTTCCCCGTCCGCCTGCGCGCCGCGAGCTGGCCCGTCCTGCACCTGCTCGACCTGTGCGACGCGCTGCCCCTGCTCACCCGCCGGCCCCCACCCGTCGGCCCCTGACACGAAGAAGGTGGACAGCCTTGCACGCACGTCCTTCGCGGTGGCTCCTCACCTTCCCCGGCAGCCCCGGCTGCCACGCCGAACAGCACTGCATCGTCGTGTCCCTCACCGGCACCGGACCCGCCGGACACCCCCTCTACAGCGACGCCACCGGCACCGTCCTCGCCGAGATCACCACCCAGGGACACGTCCACCTCCTGGACACCGGTCCACAGACACTCCCCCGCACCCCCGTCCACGCCCAGCCCCTCACCGACACCCCCGCCATCCCCACCCCCCTCCGAACACACAGCACCCGCCCAGGGCCCCGACCGGCCCGGACCTGACCCCGTCCGGCCCGCCCGAGTGACGTTGTCGCCGCTTCCGGTACGCGACCACCCTGATCGACACCGAGACCGACGAGCGGATGGATGTCCTGCCCGGCCGGGGCGCCGACGCATCGGAGAGGCGGCCGTGCGAGCACCCCGGCGTCGAGGTGGTGAGCCGGGACGGCACCCGGTGCCCACGGCGAGGCCTTCCGCCGCGCTCTGCCCGAAGCGGTCCAGATCGGCGACGGGTGGCGCATCCGGCGCGACCTGTGCGAGACCGTCCGGAAGGAGGGGCGCATGCACGCCGCGTACTGGGCCACCATAGATCCACCTCGCCCGGAGGAGTGCGCGCGGCGACTACCCGAGCGTTGGCACCGGGTCCGTGACCTGCGCGGCACGTGCGCGGGCCTACACCAATGAAGTTGGCAGGTCAGGCTCGGTTGTGGGTGGGGGGGTGGGGGGGGCCCCGCCCCCACACGGGCCCGCGCCCCCCCCCCCCCCCCGCCGGCGCCCCCGCGGGCCCCGCCCCCGGCGGGCGGGGGGGCCCCCACACAACCTTGTTTGGTGCCCCGCGGGGGTGTGTGGCTCACCCTACCCGCCCCCCCCCCCACCCGAAGGCGAGCCGCTCGACACCTCACCAGACGAACCACGTTTCCCGCTCGACTCACGAGATGTGCTGATCAAGACCCGCTCAGACCTCGGTCCAGGGCCCAGAACTCACAGTCGCCCGGTCGGATCACCAACGCCGGGGCGAAGCCGTCGTTGAATCATGCGTGATGACTCCTCCATGCCACGGTTCCCGGCCTGGTCAGGGCGGGATCGGACGTGGCGACCGTGCCTTGACCCTTGCCAGGCAGCGCGCGGCAGCGTGGGTGTGGGAACTCGCCGACCGGCACAACGACCCCGTACAGCGGGGCGTGCTGGCGCGCGTGGCTGCGGCGCTGGGCCGGGTCGACGGCGACGGCGATTCCGTCGACGGGGGTGCGGCAGCGGCAGCGTTGCTGGGAGCGGCAACGATGGGCCGACTACCCGCCCTGGAGGCCGGGGAGCGGGCGGCGCTGGTCGCGGTGTGCGCACTGGCAGTCGGAGCTTGCCGCTCGGACACTGCGGACCTGACCGCCTTCATCGACCGCGCCGTCGCCGCGGGACGGGCGGCTGCACCGGACTACGAGTGAGAGAGACCCCGAAGCGTGGCCAACGGCCGGCACCGGTCACGTGGTGTCCGTCCATACCGGGTGCTCCCGATGGGTCTGACGGGCCTTCTTCTCGCGGGCCTGCTGGCGCACGCAGGCGGTGCGGGCCCTGGGCGTTGCGGGGGGGTGTCGTGCGGGAGTCGGCGACGGCGTCCTGCTTCGGCACGCCCCGGTCAGCCAGGCAGGGTGATTGCGGTGGCGGCGGGATCGTGCGGGCCGGGCGGGGTGCGCAGGGCGAGGATGGCGAGGTCGTCGCGGCCGTCTCCGATGCGGGCGTCGGCCAGCGTCCGACACAGGTCGTCCAGCAGCAGGCCGGCGTGGGCGCCGGCCGTGCGGGCGAGGGCCGCCAGGCCAGCGTCCAGGGGGCGGTCGGCGTGCTCGACCAGGCCGTCGGTGAACAGCACGAGCGTTGCGCCGGCCGGGAGGGTGTGGTGGTGGTCGGGGCGCGGCACCTCGGTGTCCACGCAGAGCGGCAGGCCCGGTTCGCCCTGCAGGTACCGGGCGGTGCCGACGGTTGGGACCAGGAGCGGCGGCGGGTGTCCGGCGCTGCTCCAGTGCAGCGTCCAGCCGTCCTCGGCGGGCTCGATTCGCACCAGTAGGCGGGCGCCGGAGGACGCGGGGCCTGGGCGGCACGGGTGCAACACGGCCCCGCCGCCACCCTCCGGGAGCCCAGCGAGTACGAGGGCCCCTCTCGCTGATGGAACATCGCGGACGAACGGGCCGAGCGGCGGGCGCTGAGCGCCGGACTCTTCTACGGCGCGGTCGCGAGCATCTGCGCGCCGCTGAGCGACGACCACTGACTCCGCTCACCAGGAACGATTTCTCACCGGATAGGGCTCGGCGCGCTGCACTCGGAGCTTCCCCACGAGCCACCGGCGCGGAGACAAGCGCAACACCAGCCTCGGCTTCACTATGGCCATGGATCTGTCGTAGCCAGCTCCCGGAGGAGAAGAGATATGGGGCGCAGCCCAGACGAACGTACCGCCACCTTTCAGCGCGAGTTGGAGCAATTAGCCAAGGATCTGTTCGACCCTCAACTCGACGCCCTCGGCTTGAGCCTGGACCAGATTGAGGCGCAGAGCTTGGACGAACTTGAGACGAGCCTGGACCGAATCAGCGACGCAATTGCCCATCCTGAAGCGTTTGGCACCTTCAATGTAATGATGACTGCGGAGGGCCGCCTGGTCATCGCGCGGGCTGGCTCCAAAGCACCTCTCACCGTCGGGGCTCTACCAGTCCTACTCCAGCGCAAAAAATGATTCTGGAGCGGATCAGTGCCCTGCGCCCCCATGAACAGCTGACATCTGTCCGCAGAGAGGTCGCCGAAAACGTCGTCGAAAGTGATCTCAAAGATCAAGTTCTCGGCCTTATCGATGATCGCTTGGCCGCCGAACGAGAGCGGAGCGAACAGCTCGAGCGGGAGTTGAAATCCGTCGACCAGACTGCTGTAGCGCGAACGGAGCAGATGCGCCTCAACGTGGAACTCAAGGAACGACGCTCTAAGATCTACAAGTCGCTGCTAGAACGCGATACTGTCGCCGGGGCGATCGGGCCGGTCCTGCTTTTCATGCTTGCTGGGTCCCTCGTGGTCGCAATGTTCACCCACACACCGTTCTCATCTGCGGTCTCCGACAGCTTCCTGCTGATCCTTGGTTACTTCTTCGGCCAGACCACGAGCCAGAAAACCGAACGTACGATCACGAAGACACCGGAGGCAGGCGAGCAGAACTGACCCTGGTCACATACGACGCGAGAGTAGACGCCGGCCGCAAATGCGAAGGTTCCGAAGACCTGGTCCTTCCGCCCGTCCGCCCGCGTGCGCGCCCTAGCGGGGCCACCCGGCCCCCCCGCAGAGGATAACACACAACACCACGGCGCGCCGACAACAGTG
>NZ_JBHWBW010000299.1:2732-9646 GCF_042735675.1 Kitasatospora sp. NPDC059571 | reverse complement strand
GAGCGCGCGCGCCGCGCGGTGCGCGCGTGGGGGGGGGCCGGGGGGGGGGCCCGCACCCCCGCGCGGGCCCCCGGGCCCTGGGCGCGGGTGGCGGCGTCCGCGACCGCGCAGTTCCGCGTGCCGAGCGCCGGGCCGCGGACGGTGGCGCCGAGGCCCTGCCGCACCCCGTCGGCGGTCGGGGCGCCGGCGGCGGTGTCGGTGACCGCGGCCAGGACGGGGCCGCGCTCCGGGGCGGCCCGGTGCGGGTCGGCGCCGTCGCCGCCGGGCCGTTCGGGGGCGTCCCGGCGGGCCGCGGCGGTCGCCGGGCCGTCCGGGCTCCGCAACTGGGCCGGCAGCACCGCGGCCGTCCCGGCGAGCACCACCCCGAGCGCCGCCGCCACGATCGTCCCGGCTCCGCGCCGCGCCCCTGCGTCCACCCACCGGCCCCTTTCCCGAGCACTCCCCACCGTGCGAGACACTTGGATTCTGTCAGGCCGCCCGGCGGCGGGGAGCGCGGACGCCGCGGGGCCCGGTCGCCTGGCGGCCCACGTCCCACACCATGGAGGAACCGTTGGAGTTCGACGTCCTGATCGAGATTCCGAAGGGCTCGCGGAACAAGTACGAGGTCGACCATGAGACCGGCCGGCTTCGCCTGGACCGGATGCTCTTCACCTCGACCCGCTACCCGGCCGACTACGGCTACGTCGAGGGCACCCTCGGCGAGGACGGCGACCCGCTGGACGCGCTGGTCATCCTGGACGAGCCGACCTTCCCGGGCTGCCTGATCAAGTGCCGCGCCATCGGCATGTTCCACATGACCGACGAGGCGGGCGGCGACGACAAGCTGCTCTGCGTGCCGGCGACCGACCCGCGCTGGGAGCACCTGCGGGACATCCACCACGTGTCGGAGTTCGACCGCCTGGAGATCCAGCACTTCTTCGAGGTCTACAAGGACCTGGAGCCCGGCAAGTCCGTCGAGGGCGCCAACTGGGTGGGCCGGACCGAGGCCGAGGCCGAGATCGTCGCCTCGGTCAAGCGGCTGGAGGAGAAGGGCGGCCACTGAGCCGTCCTTCCGCCGGGCCTCCCGGGGGAGGCCCGGGAGCAACGGGGCCGGGGTGAGCGCTGCGCTCGCCCCGGCCCCGTGCGCTGCCGGTGGTCAGTCGGCGTCCTCCAGGCGGAAGCCGACCTTCAGCCCGACCTGGTAGTGCTCGATCCGGCCGTCCGCGAGGTGGCCGCGCACCTGGGTCACCTCGAACCAGTCCAGGTTGCGCAGGGTCCTGGAGGCCCGGTCGATGCCGTTGCGGATCGCCGCGTCGATGCTCTCGGACGAGGAGCCGACGATCTCGGTGACGCGGTAGGTGTGGTCGGTCATGACGGTCTCCCAAGCGGTGGTGTGACGGCCCCTCGTCCACCGTGCCGCAGGTCGGCGCGGCCCGCGCGGCGAGCCGCCGCGGCGGGGTACGCCGCCCGGGTGCCGGTCAGAAGGCCGCGCGGACCTCGCCGACCACCGCGCCGCCGCCGTGCAGCGGCTCGGTGCCGATCTGCTGCAGCACCTCGTGCTCGATGCCGAGGCGGCGCAGCGCGGCCGCCAGGACCGGGCCGCGGGCGCGCTCCGCACCGTCGTCGATCTTGAAGGCGAGGGCACGGCCGTCGGGCAGTGCGACCACCTGGACGGCCTCGGCGCCCATCTTGGAGAGCAGTCCGGGCAGGGCGCGCATCAGGTGGGTGTCGGCGCGGCGGGTGCCGGCCACGTACTCGGGGTGGGCCCGCATGGCGTCGGCGACCCGGCGCTGGGCGGTGCCGGGCTCGGCGAGCAGCAGGGCGCGGTAACCGCGGGCGAGGCCGGTGAGCGAGACCGCGAGCAGCGGGGCGCCGCAGCCGTCGGTGCCGACGTGGGCGGGCCGCTCGCCGGTGGCCTCCTCCAGGGCCTCGCGGGCGAGGCGCTGGATCGGGTGGTCGGCGTCCAGGTAGCCGGCGGTGTCCCAGCCGTTGGCGGCGCTCGCGGCGAGCCAGCCGGCGTGCTTGCCGGAGCAGTCCATCATGATCGGCGCCGGGTCCCCGCCGGCGCGCAGCAGCGCCTCGGCCTCGACCCGGTCGAGCGGCAGGTCGGCCGGGGTGCGCAGGTCGGCCTCGGTGAGTCCGGCGTCGGCCAGGATCGACCGGACGGCGGCACGGTGGAACTCCTCGGCGGAGTGGCTGGAGGCGGCGAGGGCGAGGCGCTCGCCGTCGAGGTCCAGGCCCGCGCGGAGGGTGGCGACGGCCTGGAAGGGCTTGGCCGTGGAGCGCGGGAAGACCGGCTGGTCGGGCGCGCCGAGCGCGTACTCGACCGTGCCGTCGGCGGCGAGCAGCACCAGGGAGCCGCGGTGGCGGCCCTCGGTGAAGCCGGAGCGTATGACCTCGGCGAGGGCGGGCAGGGCGGACTGCGGCATGGGGTGGTTCTCCTGACGGGCGCGGTGCACTGGGTGAGGGTGGCCCGGTCTCCGCCCCGCTCCGCGGACCGTGCGGCCCTAGCCCCCCGCGAGCAGGTCGTCGACCCGTGCTTCCCCTTCACGGTACCTGCGGGTGATCTCGGCGCTGCAGTCGTCCGCCGTCCGCTGGAGGAGCTGGCGGCGTCCGGAGATCTCCCGTTCGTGCCGGGTGAGCCGCTCGACGGCGGCGAGCAGGTCGTCGGTGGGGTGGGCGGCGAGGTCGGCGAGCTGGACGTCGCCCATCAGTGCGTCGGCCTCGCGGCGGTACTCCTCGCCGCGCGGCGGCCCGACCGTGAGGTGGCGGGCGGGCCGGCGCACCGTGGACGGCAGGTCGGCCAGGATCGCCGGGAGGCGCTCCAGCAGGTCGGTGCGGCCGGCCGCCGGGCCGGCCCCGTGCGGGACCCTCCGCCGGTCGAGCTCGGCGCGCAGGATGTCCATCCGGCCCTGGAGCAGGCGGCGCAGGTAGGAGAGGTCGGCCTCCTGCTCCTGCGCGTTCCGCCAGAGCGTACGGAGCTGGCTGAGGCCCAGCCCGCCGATGTCGCTCGCGTCCATCCACCACCTGCCGTCGTCCTGCGTCCGGTGCCGGTCGGCCCGTACGTGAGCACGTCCGGCCGTTCCCGGTGGTTCCCGCCGGGGCGGCGCCGCCACCCGTCCGGGGGAAGCCGCCCGCGCCGTTCCGAGGCGGTGCACCGGGTCGGCCGACGGACAGCGTGCCACCCGGGCGGGGCCCTGCGCACCGACCGGCACCCGAACGGACCCCGTGGCGAAGTGCCGTGGCTGGTATGACAATTTCCGCCCACGCGCTGACCTGCGCCGACCTCGGCGCACGCGCGCGCCACCCGGCGTGCGTCGGCGAATCGCGCGCCTCCGGCAGAATGGCGGCATGCGAGCAGTGGTGCAGCGGGTGGCGGAGGCCGCCGTCCACGTGGACGGCGCGTGCGTGGGCGCGATCGAGGGGCCGGGCCTGTGCGTCCTGGTCGGCGTGACGCACGAGGACACCCCGGCGAAGGCGGCCCAGCTGGCCCGCAAGCTGTGGACGCTGCGGCTGTTCCCCGGCGAGCCGGAGCAGTCCTGCTCCGAGCTGGGCGCGCCCCTGCTGGTGATCAGCCAGTTCACGCTCTACGGGGACGCCCGCAAGGGCCGCCGCCCCACCTGGAACGCCGCCGCGCCCGGCCCGGTCGCCGAGCCGCTGGTGGACGCGGTGGCGGCCGAACTGCGGGCGCTGGGCGCCAAGGTGGAGACCGGGCGGTTCGGGGCGGACATGAAGGTGTCGCTGGTGAACGACGGCCCGTTCACCGTGCTGCTGGAGGTCTGACCCGCTACTGCGGGACGATCACGTCCTGGGTGCCCGGCACGGTGCCGGCCAGCAGGACGGCGTCCACCGGGGTGTTCCGCTTCACCAGGGCGAGCGCGATCGGGCCGAGCTCGTGGTGGCGGGCCGAGGAGGTCACGAAGCCCACCGGGCGGTCCTGCCCGGTGACGGTGACCTCGGTGCCGTGCGGGGGCAGCTTCTCCTCGGTGCCGTCCAGGTGCAGGAAGACCAGCCGGCGCGGCGGCCGGCCGAGGTTGTGCACCCGGGCGACGGTCTCCTGCCCGCGGTAGCAGCCCTTCTGCAGGTGGACGGCGGTGGCCAGCCAGTCGACCTCGTGCGGGATGGTGCGGTGGTCGGTCTCGAAGCCCAGGCGCGGCCGGTGCCCCTCGATCCGCAGCGCCTCGTGGGCCCACACCCCGGCGGCCGGCCCGTAACCGGCCGTCAGCTTCTCCAGGTCGGCGCGGGGCAGGAACAGGTCCCGCCCGTAGGGGAGTTCACGGACCGCCGCGGCCCCGTCGGCGGGCGCGGTGGAGCCGGCCGGCAGGTACACCACGGCGTACTCGGCGGTCGCGTCGGCGACCTCCACGCGGTAGAAGAACCGCATGCTCTCCAGGTAGCCGATCAGCGCCTGCTGGGTGCCGGGCTCGACGTGGATCCAGGTGGTGGCGCCGTCGTCGACCAGGTAGAGGGCGTGCTCGACGTGGCCGTGCGGGGAGAGGATCAGTGCGTCCGCGGCCTGCTGCGGCGGCAGTGCGCTGACGTGCTGGGTGAGCAGCAGGTGCAGCCAGGTGAGCCGGTCGGCGCCGGTGACGGTGACCACGCCGCGGTGCGAGAGGTCGACGAAGCCGCGCCCGGCGGCGAGCTCGCGCTGTTCGCCGAAGATGGAGCCGTAGTGGGCGGCGACGCCCGCGTCGGGTCCCTCGGCGGGGACGGCGCCGGGCAGGGCGAGCAACGGGCTCTGGGTACCGGTCATACCGGCCAGCTTACGGCTGCCGGCGGTGGAGCTTTTCGGTGCAGTCGGCGCAGCGCCCGAAGATCGCGAAGTGCTTGAGGTCGGTGTCGAAGCCGTGCTCGGCGCGCAGGCTCTCGACCAGCGGGGCCGCGATCGCGGTGTCGGTCTCGGTGACCTTGTCGCAGTCCCGGCAGACCAGGTGCAGGTGGGTGTGGCGGCCGGCCAGGTGGTACGTGGGGGCGCCGTGGCCGAGGTGCGCGTGCGAGACCAGGCCGAGCTCCTCCAGCAGCTCCAGCGTCCGGTAGACGGTGGAGATGTTGACGCCGCTGGCGGTCTTGCGGACGTGTCCGAGGATCTCGTCCGGGGTGGCGTGGTCGAGCACGTCCACCGCCTCCAGGACGAGCTGTCGCTGCGGGGTCAGCCGGTAGCCGCGCGCGCGCAGGTCGCTCTTCCAGTCGGTGGGTGCATCGGTCTTCGCCACGGTGTGTCCCTACCCGTTCGAGGTCGTGGAACAAGTGTAGGGACCGGCCTGCCGGCCGGCCCCTACGTCGTGCTCGACCGCGTGCTCAGCGGAAGAACGCGATGCCGTCGTCCGGCAGGTCGTTGATGTCCTGGATCAGCTTGGCCGGGCTGAGCACCTTCTTCAGCTGCGCGGACATGTACGGCCGCAGCGGAACCTCGGGGGCGGCCTTCTCGCCGACCCAGAGGAGCTCCTCCTTGACCATGCCGTACAGGCGCTTGCCGCCGGTGTAGGCGGGTGCGCCCTCGATCCGGGCGACCGCGTCGGTGGCCAGGTCGATCTGCGGCTTGCCGTCGTGCAGCTTGCCGTACCAGATCTCCACCGTGCCGTCGTCGCGGACCGACGAGACCTCGATCTCGCGCTCGCCACCGGTGCCGTGCTGGTTGCTGGTGATCCGCCAGAAGGAGTGCTCGTTCTCCAGCGGGCGGACCTTCTCGCCCTGCTCGTCCAGCACCCAGGTGCGGGAGCGGAACTCGAGGAACGGGCGGCCGTCGTGCCGGAAAACGACCTCCTGGCCGAAGTTGCACTTCTCGGACCCCGGGAAGTCGAAGACGCCGGCGCCCTCCCAGGTACCCAGGAGGAAGGCGAGCGGGACGACGTCACGGTGGAGGTCGGAGGGAATCTCGATCATGATCCTGCTGCTGTCGTCGGTGTCGGACTATCTACCCAACCGTACGGCAGTCGGGGTCAGCGCTGGCCCTGGTAGAGCTTCATCACCGAGAAGATCGCGAACCAGGTGATCACGACGGCCATCAGCGCGAGCAGGCTTTCGAAAAAGATTTCCACGAGGGCGCTCCATCGAGGGCAGGTGTGGGCGGTGGGTAGGACCTGCCGAGTCTATCGGCCGCCCCTCGGGCGGTCTCGGTGAGCCCCGCCACGCACGCCGCATAGTGTGTCGCCATGTCGAAGAAGCTGGTCATCAAGGTCACCGCCGGCGCGGACGCGCCGGAGCGCTGCTCGCAGGCGTTCACGGTGGCGGCGGTCGCGGTCGCGAGCGGGGTCGAGGTCTCGCTCTGGCTGACCGGGGAGTCGTCCTGGTTCGCCCTGCC
The DNA here is from genome assembly GCF_042735675.1 of Kitasatospora sp. NPDC059571. NCBI lineage: Bacteria > Bacillati > Actinomycetota > Actinomycetes > Kitasatosporales > Streptomycetaceae > Kitasatospora > Kitasatospora sp. NPDC059571. Next base: position 3,366 of record NZ_JBHWBW010000299.1, on the reverse strand, counting down.
CGGACGGGCGGCGGAGTTCGAGCTGCCGCACGCGGCACCGCTGCCCGACCTGCTGGAGTCGGTCCTGGCGGCCGGCTCGGTCACCCTGTGCACCCAGTGCGCGGCGCGGCGCGGGATCGGGGAGAAGGACACGGTCGAGGGCGTGCGGATCGCCGGGGCGCAGGTCTTCGTCAGCGAGGTCATGGCCGACGGGGTGCAGGCCCTGGTCTACTGACGGCCGTCCCCGGACTCGTGGTCGGGGCGGTCCCGGTCGTGGCCGGGCCGGTCCCACCCGGGGTCGTCCCAGCGCGGGTCGTTCCACCAGTCGTCCTCGGGGTCGCGCTTGTTGGCGAAGACCGCGGCGAGCGGCGGGATCACCATGGCGACCAGGCACATCGCGATCGCGGCGGGCACCGACCACAGGCGCACCACGCCCCAGGCCAGGACGAACAGTCCGAGGCAGACGCCCATCATGACGAAGTAGCGGACGTGCCGCTGGTGTGCCTGCACCCCTCCAGGATATGGCCGTGGGGGGGCGCGGCCGCCGCGGGGCGCCCGCGGGGGGGCCCAGCGGCGCACCCCGACCGCCCCCCGCCCCCCACCACCCCCCCCCCCCCCCCGGGCGCGGGCGGGGGGCGCGGGGGGGGGGCGCGGC
>NZ_JBHWBW010000299.1:0-2722 GCF_042735675.1 Kitasatospora sp. NPDC059571 | reverse complement strand
CACTGTCTGTCTCGCGCGCCGGTCTGTGGAGACCCCCCACCCCCTTTCGCCCCCGGGGCCCCTCCCGGGGCCGTCGGCCCCCCCCCGGCGGGTCGATCCCGGTCAGACCGCGATCGCGACCTCGGTGAACTCGCCCTGGGAGGCGACCACCTGGCGGTCGATCGTGGCGCCGGGGACGAGCGCCCGCAGCGTCCACTTGCCCGGACGGGCGAAGAAGCGGAACTGTCCGGTCGCCGAGGTGGGCACCTCGGCGGTGAACTCGCCGTTCTCGTCGAGGAGCCGCACGTAGCCGTTGACCGGCTCGTTGTCGCGGGTCACCGAACCCTGGATGATCGTCTCGTTCGCCACATCAACTCCTGCCAGGTCCGGGCCGCCGGCCTTCGCACCGCACATGTCGTGTCTTCCCTTCCTACGGTTCGAGCCGGTGGCTCAGTTGCCGAGCTCGATCGGCACGCCGACGAGGCTGCCGTACTCGGTCCAGGAGCCGTCGTAGTTCTTCACGTTCGGCTGCTCGAGGAGCTCGTGCAGCACGAACCAGGTGAGCGCGGAGCGCTCGCCGATGCGGCAGTAGGCGATGGTGTCCTTGGCCAGGTCCACGCCCTCCTCCTGGTAGAGCGCGCGCAGCTCGTCGTCGCTCTTGAAGGTGCCGTCGTCGTTGGCGTTCTTGGCCCACGGGATGTTCTTCGCGGACGGGACGTGGCCCGGGCGCTGCGACTGCTCCTGCGGGAGGTGCGCCGGGGCGAGGAGCTTGCCGGAGAACTCGTCGGGCGAGCGGACGTCGACCAGGTTCAGGCTGCCGATGGCGGCGAGCACGTCGTCGCGGAAGGCGCGGATCGAGCTGTCCGCGGCCTGCGCCGCGTACTGGGTCGCGGCGCGCTCGGGGACGGCGGCGACGAGCTCGCGGGAGTCGAGCTCCCACTTCTTGCGGCCGCCGTCCAGCAGGCGGACGTCGCCGTGGCCGTACAGCTTGAAGTACCAGTAGGCGTACGAGGCGAACCAGTTGTTGTTGCCGCCGTAGAGCACCACGGTGTCGTCGTTGGCGATGCCCTTGGCGCTGAGCAGCGCCTCGAAGCCGGCCTGGTCGATGAAGTCGCGGCGGACCGGGTCCTGGAGGTCCTTCTTCCAGTCGATCCGGACGGCGTTGCGGATGTGGTTCTTCTCGTAGGCGGTGGTGTCCTCGTCGACCTCGACGATGACGACCTTCGGGTCGTCCAGGCGGGCCTGGACCCAGTCGGCGTCGACCAGGACGTCGCTGCGGCTCATGGTGATGTCTCCATCCGGGGGCGGTCTTGCGGAAGGCTGCGGGGGCGCTCGAACGGGTGCGTCCGATCGGGTGTCCACATGGCGGACACCCTCGGATCGGTGGAATCCACCGCCCGGTCGGGCTTTCGGTTCGGGGGGCCGGGTGGCCGTCGGCTCGGAGAGCGGGCCGAGAAGGGCCGGCGTGCGGGGTCGGGCGGGCCGGAGGGCCGTCAGTACTGCCCGGTCAGCGCATTCGACACAGGCAGGTGGACACGCGGCACAGGTCTACCGCCCGCCGCTTCGTGAGATCCGCCTGTCGCTTCATGCCGACGATGCTAGGGACACCGCACGCCCGCTGTCATTAGCGTGTCAAATAATGAGACCCAAAAGGCCGAATGCTGAGATTTGCCGATTTCCTGCGCAGTCCCGGGCCTCGGACGGCGGCGCGGCGGCGCCCCGGGCGGGGTGCCGGGCGGGTCTGCGGCAGCCGTCGTGGACAGGGCGTCTCGCAGATCGGGACAGCCCGGGGTGCGGCCGCCCCGATCGGGGCACGCCGGGAACGGGCACGGCGCGGGCCGGAGCCGGCCGAGGTGGGGCCGGAGGTGCAGGAGGGACGGCGCGGCCGCGCAGGGTCAGCCGGCGACCCGGAAGTCGGCGCCCTTGAACGCCAGGCGCAGGCCGTCCTGCTCGGGCGCCACGCCGACCAGGCTCAGCCCGGCCGGCAGTTCGGTCAGAGTGAAACTGCGCGGGCCCAGCAGGCCGCCCACCCGGCCGTTCAGCAGGGCCGCGGCACCGGCGAGCCTGAAGCCGTCGGCGGTGATGGTGTTGCCCGAGCTGTGCACGTCGCCCTGGCCTATCGGAATGCCCAGGACGGAGGCCTTCACCTTGCCGGGCCCGCCGTAGGAGAGTTCCAGCCGGTCGGCGCCGGGCACCAGCCGGGCGGCGTCGGCGTAGCTGATCAGGCCCTCGCCGGTGCCGCTGCGCACCGTGGCGCTGTGGTAGTCGTCGGCGGCCCGGACGCCGGACAGGGTGGCGGCGAACGAGCGCAGCGCCACCTGCTGCTTGCCGTCGCCGACGGTCATGCCACCGCCCGAGAGGCGGACGTCGTCGAACTCCCCGGCGAGCACCTGGGTGAGGAAGGGGAACCCGGCGATGGACACCTTGGGCCGCTCGGCCATGTGCCCGCCGGTCGCCAGCCGGTCGGCCGCCTGGTCCTGGGCCACCCCGAGGGCGAGCCGGTCGGCGCCCACCAGCAGGCCGATCAGGACCGCCAGGCCGATGGTCAGCTTGAGCCAGCCGCGCATGCCACTCCCCCGTCGTGATCGGTTCCGTACGGAGCTACGACGATCGGCCGGGGGCGGTGGTTCCGCGGCCGGGGCCCGGGGGGGGCCGTCCCGGGGCCGTCTCCCCCGGGCGCGGTGCCGCGGGCGCCGGGGCGGGGATCCGCGGGTGGCCGCGGGACCTCGAACTCGGGGGGGCG
>NZ_JBHWBW010000298.1:0-9651 GCF_042735675.1 Kitasatospora sp. NPDC059571 | reverse complement strand
GCCCGCGCGACGGCCGGCTACGCGCTGCGGTCGAGGGCGCGCAGCGAGCGGTCGGTGATCGACCGGGCGCCCCGGCCGATCGCGACCAGGCCCGACTGCACGAGCTCCTTGATGCCGTACGGCTCCAGCATCCGCAGCATGGCCTCCAGCTTGTCGCTGCTGCCGGTGGCCTCGATGGTCACCGCGTCGGGCGACACGTCGACGGTCTTGGCCCGGAAGAGCTGGACGATCTCGACGATCTGCGACCGGGACTCGGCGTCCGCGCGGACCTTGACCAGGACCAGCTCGCGCTGGACGGCCTGGGCCTGGTCCAGCTCGACGATCTTTATCACGTTGACCAGCTTGTTGAGCTGCTTGGTCACCTGCTCCAGCGGCAGGTCCTCGACGTTGACCACGATGGTCATGCGGGAGATGTCCGGGTGCTCGGTCGGGCCGACGGCGAGGGAGTCGATGTTGAAGCCCCGACGGGAGAACAGCGAGGCGATGCGGGCGAGCACGCCGGGCTTGTTCTCGACCAGGACGGAGAGGGTGTGCTTGGACATGGCGGTCATTGGCTCTCTATCGGTTGGTCGGGGCCGTCAGTCGAGGTCGTCGCCGAAGTCGGGGCGCAGGTCCCGGGCGGCGAGGATCTCGTCGTTGCTGGTGCCGGCGGCGACCATCGGCCAGACCATGGCGTCCTGGTGGACGATGAAGTCGATGACGACCGGCCGGTCGTTGATCTCCATCGCCTGCTTGATCACCGCGTCCAGGTCCTCCGGGCGCTCGCAGCGCAGTCCGACGCAGCCCATCGCCTCGGAGAGCATGACGAAGTCGGGGATCCGGGTGCCCTTGGCCGGCGGCTCGACGCCCTTGTGGTCGGGGCCGGCGTGCAGCACGGTGTTGGAGTAGCGCTGGTTATAGAAGAGCGTCTGCCACTGGCGGACCATGCCCAGCGAGCCGTTGTTGATCACCGCGACCTTGATCGGGATGTTGTTCAGCGCGCAGGTGACCAGCTCCTGGTTGGTCATCTGGAAGCAGCCGTCGCCGTCGATCGCCCAGACCGCGGTGTCCGGCATGCCCGCCTTGGCGCCCATCGCGGCCGGGACGGCGTAGCCCATGGTGCCCGCGCCGCCCGAGTTGAGCCAGGTGGCCGGCTTCTCGAAGGTGATGAACTGGCTGGCCCACATCTGGTGCTGGCCGACGCCCGCGGCGTAGATGGCGTCCGGGCCGACCAGCTGGCCGATCCGCTCGATGACCTGCTGCGGGGACAGCTCGCCGGCCGGGGCCGGCTCGTAGCCCAGCGGGTAGGTGTTCTTCCAGGCGTTGAGCTTGGTCCACCAGTCCACGTAGTCGCCCTTGTGGCCGGCGTCGTACTCGGCCTGGACCGCGACGATCAGGTCGGCGATGACCTCGCGGGCGTCGCCGACGATCGGCACGTCCGCCGGGCGGTTCTTGCCGATCTCGGCCGGGTCGATGTCGGCGTGCACGACCTTGGCGTACGGGGCGAAGCTGTCCAGCTTGCCGGTGACCCGGTCGTCGAAGCGGGCGCCGAGGGTGAACAGCAGGTCGGCCTTCTGCAGCGCGGTGACGGCGGGGACGGAGCCGTGCATGCCGGGCATGCCCAGGTGCTGCGGGTGGCTGTCGGGGAAGACGCCGATCGCCATCAGGGTGGTGACCACGGGGGCGCCGGTGAGCTCGGCGAGGATCCGCAGTTCGGCGCTGGCCTGCGCCTTGAGCACGCCGCCGCCGACGTACAGCACCGGCTTCTTCGCCGAGACCAGCAGCTTGGCGGCCTCGCGGATCTGCTTGGCGTGCGGCTTGGTGACCGGGCGGTAGCCGGGCAGCGAGGTCTCGACCGGCCAGCGGAAGACGGTGGTGGACTGCAGCGCGTCCTTGGCGATGTCGACCAGGACCGGGCCGGGGCGGCCGGTGGCGGCGATGTGGAAGGCCTCGGCGATCACCCGGGGGATCTCGGCGGCGTCCGTCACCAGGAAGTTGTGCTTGGTGATCGGCATGGTGATGCCGCAGATGTCCGCCTCCTGGAAGGCGTCGGTGCCGATCGCCTTGGAGGCGACCTGGCCGGTGATCGCGACCATCGGGACGGAGTCCATGTAGGCGTCGGCGATCGGGGTGACCAGGTTGGTGGCGCCGGGGCCCGAGGTGGCCATGCAGACGCCGACCCGGCCGGTGGCCTGCGCGTAGCCGGTGGCGGCGTGGCCGGCGCCCTGCTCGTGCCGGACCAGGATGTGGCGGACCTTGGTGGAGTCCATCAGCGGGTCGTAGGCCGGGAGGATCGCGCCGCCGGGGATGCCGAACACGGTGTCCGCGCCCACGGCCTCGAGCGAGCGGATGAGCGACTGCGCGCCGGTCATGGTCTCGGTGGTCTGGTGACCCGGAGCGTGGGCTGCCGGGGTGTCCCCGCGGCGGGGGGATGCGGCGTGCTCAGTCATCTGCCTGTCTCTTCTCGGGTTCTGCCGGCCCGGGCAGTTGAGGGTCCTGCCGTGCGGTGGGCCGATCTCCGGCTCTGTCCCAATCGTCCCGATTCGAGGCGGTTGGGGCCAGTGGTCTGGCGTGGGTGGAACGGTTCGCGTGCAACAAAAAACCCCTCGTGCCCAGGGCATGCGAGGGGTGGCGCGTCGGTCTGTCCGAAGTGGAGCACACGGGCCCACTCAGCCGACGCGCCCGCCAAGTACGAGAATTCGGGTGCGCATGGCACCGACCTTCCTCCCCTGCGGTGTCGGGTGTCAAGCTGGTGGGACGGCCGTCTCGCCATGCGGACCGCCTGCCGGACCGCCCACCGTATGCCGTTCCGGCAGGTCGGAAGGGGTGTGATGGTGTCCGGAGCGGCCCGGCGCGCTCTCCGCGCGGCCACTCGGACGGGGGTCCGCACCCAGGTGCGGGCGCCGCCCGGCGAGCGTGCCGAGCGGCCGCGGCAGCGGGTACGCCCGGCGGGCCAGTGCCCGCCGCAGCCGCTGCTCGTCCAGGGCGGGGGCGAACACCCGGCCCTGCGCCTGGCGGCAGCCCAACTCCTGGAGCACGGCGGCCTGCCGGGGGTGGTCCACGCCCTCGGCGGCGGTCACCAGGCCGAGGTCGCGGCCCAGCCGCAGCGCGTGCCCGGCCAGCGCCCGGGTCAGCGCCGAGTCGGCGACGTCCTGGACGAGGCTGCGGTCGAGTCTCAGCGTGTCGAACGGGAGGCGGGCCAGCGCCCGAAGCGAGCCGCCGCCGGCCCCGAAGCCGCCGACCGCGGTGCCCACGCCGAGCCGGCGCAGTGCCGAGAGCCGCCGCCCCACCTCGTCGGCGATCTGGTCCGGGCCCGTCCGGGCCAGCTCGACGACCAGCTGGTCGGCCGGCAGCCCGGTGTCCCGCAGCGCCGCCGCGACCGACTCGTACAGGCCCGGTGCGCAGAGCCGCTCGGCGGAGAGCCGGACCCAGACCGGGACGGCGCCGGCCCGCTCGCGCCGGCGGGTGGCGGCCGCCGCCACCGCCTCGTGCAGCATCCAGCGGGCGAACCTGGTCGCCGCGTCGCCCTGCTCGGCGGTGCGCAGGAACTCGGCCGGGGTGAGCAGCAGGCCCTGGGCGGACCGCCAGCGGGCCTGCGCCTCGACGCCCGCCACCAGGCCGGTGGCGAGGTCCACCAGCGGCTGGTGGAGCAGGGTGAAGCCGCCCTCGCGCACCGCGGTGCGCAGCCGGCCCTCCAGTGCGGTGCGGCGCTCGACGTCGGCGCGCATGGCCGGGTCGTAGAGCACCACCCGGCCCTTGCCGGCCGACTTGGCCCGGTACATGGCGAGGTCGGCGTTGCGCATCAGCTCGTCGGTGCCGGCCTTGGGGTCGGCGGCCGCGGCGGCGGCCGGCGCGATGGCGATGCCGATGCTGGCGGCCACGCCGAGCTCGGTGCCGCCGATCCGGTACGGCTCGGAGAGCGCGGCGCGGACCCGCTCGGCGAGTTCCTGGATGGCGCCGGCGTCGAGCCGGCCGCAGACCAGGACGGCGAACTCGTCGCCGCCGAAGCGGGCCACCGTGTCGCCCGAGCGGACCGCGCGGCGCAGCCGCCCGGCGGCCTGCACCAGCAGTTCGTCGCCGGCCTGGTGGCCGACGGTGTCGTTGACCGCCTTGAAGCCGTCCAGGTCGACGAAGAGCACGGCGACGGCGTGGCCCGGGTCGGCCGCCCCGGGCGGCGTCCCGCCGCAGTATCCGGCCGCGCGCTCGCCGGCCCGCTCCCCCGGCCGCGCGCCGGGGCCCTCGCCGAGCGCGGCGCCGACCCGCTGGGCGAACAGGGACCGGTTGGGCAGGTCGGTGAGCGGGTCGTGGAAGGCGTTGTGCTGGAGCTGGGCCTGCAGCCGGACCCGCTCGGTGACGTCGCGGCTGTTGAGGATCAGGCCGTCGCGGTGCCGGTTGACGGTGGACTCGACGTGCAGCCACTCGCCGGCGCCGGAGCGGATCCGGCACTCCACCCGGGCGGAGGGCTCGCCGTCGCCGCGGCCGGCCCCGTGGCCGCGGGCCACGAACCGGCGCACCTCGCGCAGCACCCGGTCGACGTCCTCGGGGTGGACGAGGTTGAGCAGGTTGCCGCCGACCAGCTGCTCGGGGTCGCGGCCGTACACGCCGAGGGCGGCCGGCGAGACGTAGGAGAGCACGCCGTCCGCCCGGGCGATCATGATGACGTCGCTGGAGCCCTGGACCAGGGAGCGGAAGTGGGACTCCTTGTGGGCCAGCTCCTGGGCCAGCGAGAGGTTGTCGAGCAGCATCACGCCCTGCCGCACGATCAGGGCCAGCCCGACGGTGGCGGCCGCGGCCAGCACCACCCGGTCGATCGGGTGCCCGCCGCCGAGCGCGTTGTAGAGGATGCCGGCGGTGCAGACCGCGGCGGCCGCGTACGGGGTGAGCGCGCTGAAGGTGGAGGCGACCCGGCGGCGCGGCAGGCCGCCCGCCGAGGGGTGCTCACGGGCGTGCCGGCGGGCGTCCGGCGACCACGGCGCCCAGGCCAGCAGCAGGCTGCCGGCGAACCAGCCGGCGTCCAGCAGCTCACCGGAGTGGTAGCTGCTGCGCAGCTCGGGCGAGGTGAACAGGGCGTCGCAGACCACGGTGACGGCGAGGCCCACCATCGCCGTGTGGACCGCCGCGCGGTTGCCGTCGCGGCCGCGGAAGCGCAGGCCGACGACCAGGCTGACCAGCAGGATGTCCATCACCGGGTAGGCGAGGGCGAGCGCCACCTGGAGCGGGTCGCCGGAGTCGCCCTGGGCGGTGCGGCCGAGCGCCAGGCTCCAGCTGAGGGTGAACAGCGAGCCGGCCACCAGCCAGCCGTCGAGCAGCAGGCAGAGCCAGCCGGCCGGGGTGCGCGGGCGCTGGGCGAGCACCAGCAGGCCGGTGATCGCGAGCGGGGCGAAGAGCAGGAAGGCGTAGTCGGCGGGCGAGTCCGGGGGCAGCGGGGCGCGCAGCACGACCTCGTACCAGCCCCAGGCGCCGTTGCCGAAGGCGACGGTGGCCGAGGAGAGGGCGAACAGCACCCAGGCCGAGCGGGCCGGGCCGGCCACCCGGACGCTGTGGGCGAGACAGGAGACGGCGGCCGCCAGGGCCGCCGCCGCGAGGCCGAAGTCGCCCATGACCAGCGAGAGCTCGCGCGATCCCCAGCCGAGGGCCGCTCCGGCGGTGTACCCGCCGCCGAGCAGGACCAGCAGGCCGGCCGGGACGCTGTCGGTGCGGGTCGTCCGGGCCAGCAGGCGGCGCGGCAGGCCGGGTGTGCGGGGCTCCGCGGGTGCGGCGGCTGCGGCTGCGGCGGGGGACACGGCGGGCAGCACCGCATCGGTGGAGTTCACTCGACATCTCCCCCTCCGGCCCGGGCCCCGTCGGCGCCCGAACCTCGGCTGTACGGCTGCCGGCCAGAGCTGACGCGACGTCACCACACTGTCGCAGTGGGCCCGTTCCGCAGTGCCGCACCGGTGTTCCCACTCGTGACACTACACCACTTCGGTCACTCAACGACACACAGGCTCAACTTAGAGTAATGGGCCGGGCGTGGGTACGGCCCGCGGCGGGGCCGCGACACGGGCGGCTTCGGAGCGTGCTGGCGCACGCGGCCCGGGTGGGCGCCCGGCCGGTGATCCGCACGCCCCCCGTTCGGCCCACACAGCGCTCAGACCGCGTTCTCGGCCTCGAAGAGCCGCAGCCGGTGGGCTACCGCCGCCGCCTCGCCCCGGCCGCCCACCCCGAGCTTGGCGAGGATGTTGGAGACGTGCACGCTGGCGGTCTTCGGCGAGATGTACAGCTCCTCGGCGATCTGGCGGTTGGTGCGGCCGAGGGTGAGCAGCCGCAGGACGTCCCGCTCGCGCGGGGTGAGGCCGAGGGCCGGCTCCTCGGCCGCGGCCGGCGCGCCCTCGCGCGGCGGGGCGGCGCTCTCCCCGGTCAGCCGGGCGCGTTCGGCGAGGTGCGCGGCCTCCTCCTCCAGGTAGCGGTCGCCGCTCGCCCGGGCGGCGCCGGCGGCCTCGTCCAGCAGGGCGCGGGCCTCGTCCCGGCAGCCGGCCGCGGCGGCGCTCTCGGCGGCCCGCAGCAGGGCCAGGGCCAGCGGCCCCGGCAGCTTGAGCGGCCGCAGCAGGGCGATCGCGGCGTCCCAGTGCTCGCGGGCGTCCGCGCCCCGGGCGCGGGCGAGTTCGCCGTCCAGCAGCCGGGCCCAGGCGCGGTGCAGCGGCACCAGCGGGTCGAGCCGGGCGGCGGTCTCGGCGATCCGGCGCAGCACGACGGGCCGGCCGAGGTCGGCGGCGGGCAGGCCGCGCGAGTCGGCCTCCGCGCCGGCGCCGTGGACGAGCAGGGGCAGCAGCAGCGCCTCGTGGCCGGCCGTGAGCTCGATGTCGAGGACGGCGAGCAGTTCGTTGCGTGCGGCGAGCGGCCTGCCCTGCCGGGCGTGGATGCGCACCGCGAGCATGGCGGACGGCAGGACGTTCTGCGGCTGGCGGGCGAGGTCGGCGGCTCGGGCCCGCCGGTTCAGCTCCGCGGCGCGCTCCAGGTCGCCGGCGAGGAAGCGCAGTTCGCCGCGGAGCCGGTCGAGGAACTCGTGGTACGGGTCGAGCGGCGGCCCGTACTCCCACGAGTCGAGGGTCGCGGCGGCCTCGGCGCAGCGGCCCAGCGCGGTGAGGGCCTCCACCAGGTTGCCGGTCAGGCAGCCGCCGGCGGTGCCGAGCAGTCCGGTGCGCCCGGCCACCCGCAGGCCCTCGCGGGAGCACTCCAGGGACTCCGCGGACCGACCGAGGCCCTGCAGCAGGCAGGACAGGTTGTTGAGCCCCCGGCAGAGGACGTCGGCGGCGCCCGTCTCGCGGGCCCGCCCGATCGCGTCGGTGAGCAGGGCGACCGCGCGCTCCGGCTCGCCGAACTCGCCGTGCAGGCCGGCCAGGGTGATCCGGGCGTGCTGCTCGACCGCGTCGGCGCCGACCCGGCGGGCGATGTCGGCGGCCTGCTCGGCCACGGCCATGTGCGAACGGTCCGGGTTGCCGAGCATGCCCTGGGCGGCCTCCATGGCCAGCACCTCGGCCTGGACGGCGGACGGGCCGAGCCCGGAGACCAGCCGGTAGGCGTACTGGATCTCGCCGCCGTCCGGCCGCTCCAGGTGGCCGCAGGTCTTGGCGAGCTGGACCCGGAACCAGGCGGCGCGGGCCGGCTCCACCTCCTCGTCCAGCAGGGCCAAGGCCTGCTTCACCAGGGCGACGGCGCGGTCCCAGTCGCCGCTGCGGCGGGCCGCGACGACCGCCTCGGCCAGCACGTCGACGAGCTGCAGGCCAGCGCAGCCCGGTTCGTGCTGCTCGCCCGAGCAGCCGCAGGACGGGTAGGTCTCGGTCCGGTCGTACGGGCGGACCGGGGTGCTGCGCTCGGACTGCGGCACGTCGTCCCAGAGTTCGAGGACGCGCTCCAGCATGCGCAGCTGCTCCGCGAAGGCGTTGCGGCGCCGGGCCTGCAGGGCGGCCTCCAGGGCGGCCGGCAGGGCCCGTTCGGCCTCGTGCGCGTGGTACCAGTAGTTGGCCAGGCGGGCGGCGAGGGCCTCGCCGCGGACGAGGCCGGGGTCGGCGGCCAGGACGGTGGCGAAGCGGCGGTTGATCCGGTGCCGCTCACCGGGCAGCAGGTCGTCGGAGACCGCCTCGCGGACGAGGGCGTGCCGGAAGCAGTAGCCGTCGCCGTCGGTGTCGGGCCGCAGCACGCCGGCGCCGACCGCGGTGCGCAGCGCCTCGATGAGCGTCTCCTCGGGGCGGTCGAGGACGGCGGCCAGCAGGTCGTGCTCCACCCGGGTGCCGCCCTCGGCGGCGATCCGCAGGACCTGCTGGGTGTCGTCGGGCAGGGTCTCGACCCGCACCAGCAGGATGTCGCGGAGGCTGTCGGGGATGCCGGCGGTGCAGCCCTCGCGCTGGGCGGCGGCGAGCTGCTCGACGAAGAACGGGTTGCCCTCGGCGCGGCGGTGGATGCGGTCGACCAGGACGCGGTCGGGTGCCGGGGTGCCGAGGATGCCGGCCAGCTGGGCGGTGGTCTCGGCCGGGCCGAAGCGCTCCAGCTCGATCCGCCGGACGGTGCGCAGCCGCTCCAGTTCGGCCAGGTGGGGCCGGAGCGGGTGGCGGCGGTGCAGGTCGTCGCTGCGGTAGGTGGCGATGATGAGCACCCGGGCGCGGTGCAGGGTGCGGATCAGGTAGGCGAGCAGGTCCCGGGTGGAGCGGTCGGACCAGTGCAGGTCCTCGACGACCAGGACGAGGGTGCGGTCCTCGGCGAGGCGCTCGACCAGGCGCGCGGTGTGGTCGAACAGCCGGGCGCGGCCGAACTCGTCGTTGGGGCCGGCGTCGGCCTCGCCGAACTCGGGCATCAGGCGGGCCAGGTGTCCCTCCATGCCGGCCGCGGCCGCCTCGAAGGCCGGTCCGAGTTCGCTGTGCAGCCGGCGCAGTGCGGTGGCCAGCGGGCCGTAGGGCAGGCCCTCGGCCCCGACCTCCAGGCAGCCGCCGACGGCCGCCACGACCGGGTCGCCGACGCCGTGCAGGAACTCCTCCACGAGCCGGGTCTTGCCGATGCCGGCCTCGCCGCCGACGAGGACGGCCCCGGGCTCGCCCGCGGCGGCCCGGGCGAGTGCGGTGCCGAGGAACTCGGTCTCGCGGCCGCGGCCGACGAAGACGGGGCTGACCGAAATCTGCTCCATGCTGGCGAGCATGGCACAGGATTCGGACACGAACTGAGACGCGGTCCCAGGGAGCGGACGGCCGACGGGGAGGGCGCCCGCGGCGTCCTCCCCGGCCCGTTCCCCCTGTCCGCGGGCCATCAGCATCCGGCCGGTCCGGCGGTGCGCAGCGGCGCGGCCTGGACGTGCCGCAGGCTCCGGGCGAACCGGCGCAGTCTGCCGGCCTGCGGCCCGTCGACCTGTGCGGCCTCCCGGGCGAGCCGTTCCGTTCCTGCCCGGTGCTCGAGTTCCCGCTGGCGCTGCATGAAGAGCTCGTACTCCATCACGGCGGTTCACCTCGTCCTGGTCCCGGTGGTCCTCGGTGGTCTTCCTGGTACCGAGGCTCCGCCGTGAGGGGTGCGGGCCGCATCGGGAGGCTGCCGGATCTTCCGGGCCCGGCGGACTCAGACACCGGGTGCCGGGGACGCAGAATGGGCGGGCGCCGGGCCCACGCCCCCCGCGAGGCGGCCGGGGCCGGCGGCGGTGTGTGATATAAA
>NZ_JBHWBW010000297.1:0-9675 GCF_042735675.1 Kitasatospora sp. NPDC059571 | reverse complement strand
GCCGTGCGGCCTCCACGGCCTCGGCCGAGACGGTCACGTCTGTCATCAGGTGCTACTTCCTTGATCGGGAGTTACACCGTTCTTTTTACAGACCCGAGAAGCGGAAGATCGCCGACCAGGTGATCGAGGAACTCACCGTCCATGCCTGGATCGAGGAGCAGATCTTCTACCCGGCCGCCCGTGAGGCCGCCCCGGAGACCAAGGACCACGTGCTGGAGAGCGTGGAGGAACACCATCTGGTGGTGTGGATGCTCTCCGAGCTGAAGGACCTCGACCCGACCGATGAGCGTTTCGACGCGAAGATGACGGTGCTGATGGAGAACGTGCGCCACCACGTCGAGGAGGAGGAGAAGGACTGGTTCCCCGAGGTCCGCAAGGCCATGGGCCGAAACCGCCTGGTCGAACTCGGCGAGCGCCTCACGGCGGGGAAGGCAGATGCGCCCCGGGATCCGCTGAAGGTCCCCAGCGCCACTGAGTAGTGCGCGCACTGGATGGAGTTCGTGGCAGCTCTGCCCGCGAGTCCGGCAGGTCCGGTAGTCGATGGCCGCCCCATTCGCGCACATGCGGGTCCACGAACGCCGCCTGCACGGCCGGCAGGACCGGGGCGTCGGCCCCGCCCTGGGCGACCAGCAGCGGCATGGTGAGACGGCCGCTCGGCGTGGTGTCGGCCAGACGCCCTCCCAGCGCGCTGTCGACCGGCAACCCGCTCAGGCCTTGCGCAGGGCTGTTGAAGCTGGTCTTCCTGCACAGCCGACGCTGCTGGCGGACCCGGGGGGGTGGGTGGTGCCGGGCCTGGTGTCCGGGTTCAGCCGGTCGGGAGGGTGTAGGGGGCGCCGAGGATCCATCCGCCTGGGGCCGGGGGGTGCAGCTTTTCTTCGGTGAGGTGGACCGGGTCGCCGATGTTCACTGTTCCGGGGGCCGCGACCCAGCAGTCCAGGGCGAAGCGTCCCTCGTAGCGGCGGTGGATGTCGCGCAGGACACCGGGATCACGGGCGCCCGAGTCGGGGTCGACGGTGGTGACCACACAGCGGGCACGCAGTTTCAGCACGCCGATGACGGTGTCGCCGATTCGCAGGGTCCGGCCGGGCCAGTGCCGTTCGGCCAGGCCGGGCACGCCCGCGATCACCAGGTTGGACCGCAGCCTGCGCGGGTCGTGCCCCAGGGTCGCCAGCGCTCCGTCGGTGACGACGGTGAGGTTGAGGACGTCGAAGCGTTCGGGGCCGCCGTAGCGGGCCGCTGTGGCGTCGGGCCCGGCCGTGGCGCGGATGGCGGCCGCGGCCGGCCGGCCGTCCCAGGGGTGGCCGTCGATCAGCACGTCACCGGCGGGGCCGGTGGTGGCGGACAGGGAGAGCAGGCCGGGCCGGGTGCGGGCGGTCAGGACCCCGCGCGGGCCGCGGATGTGGACCTGCCGGTCCCCTTCGACGCCGTCGGCGGTGAGGCGGGCCTGCGGCAGGCGCTCGCCACGCAGGGACTTGACCGGGAAGCGCCAGATCTCCTGGAGGTGCACTCAGTCCTCCCGCGCGGCGGGGGAGGGCATGGTGCGCAGGCGGCCGACGGGGGACCAGAGGACGGCAGCGACCGCGGCGGCGGAGCCGGCGGCGGTCCACATCAGGGCGCTGTCGCTGCCGATCCGGCCCGCGAGCAGTCCGGCGGACAGGCCGCCCAGGCAGCCGCCGCCGAACAGGGCGGCGCGGAAGCACGCGGTCATGCGGCCCATCATCGCCATCGGGCTGCAGGCCTGCCGCACGGCCACCATGACCACCCCCGCCACGCCCACCTGGGTGCCGAGAAGGGAGGTGGTATCGCCGATCCAGAAGGTCGTGAAGTCGCGGTTGCCGCGAAGGGGCGGTAGGGGTGGCAGGGAGGTCTGGGCGGGGGGTACCGGCGGTGCCGAGGCGGTCACGGGGTCTCCGGGGCGTTGGGTTCCCCGGCGGTCGCCGGGGGTGGCGGGGCGTGCGGGCATGGTGGCCGCGCACGCGGCCGTCGGGCGGTGGAGGGACGGGGGCGGGCGTCAGGGGGAGAGCAGGTCGATGCCGATGATGCGGGCGCCGGTCTCGCTGCGGGGGCGGTGGCGGCTGCCGGGGGCGAAGACGACGTAGGTCCCCGCCCCGTGGCGGCGGCCGTCCTCGATGACCTCGCCGGAGAGCACGTAGTACCGCTCCTCCGTGTCGTGCACGTCCACGTACGGCCACCGGGACCCGGGGGCGAAGTCGATGAGCCAGCCGCGTGCCCGGCCGGTGGCGGGAAGGTCGCGCCGCACGATGCCGGGGGCGACCTGGCGCTCCGGGAGGTCGTCGACATGGAGGGCGAGCACGGGCGTGCGGGCGTCGGAATCGGTGTCCATGGCACCAGAGTGGCGCGGGTCCGTCCGCGGCCCCAGTGTCTGCTTCGACGCTGATGGGTATCTTTCTGCCATGTCTCTCCACCGCGTGGTCGCTCTGGTCAACGCACCTCAGTCGACGTTCGAACTGGCCTGTGCCGCCGAGGTTTTCGGAACGCAGCGCCCCGAGGTGCCCGCTCGCTACGACTTCCGGGTCTGCGCGCAGCGGCCGGGGCCGGTCGCCACGACCGCCGGCTACGCGATGATCGCCGACCACGGCCTGGAGGCGCTGGGGCAGGCCGACACCGTTGTCCTGCCGGGCTGGGAGCCGATGACGCAGGCGCCGGCTGCGCCCGTCCTGGAGTCGCTGCGGGCCGCGCACCGCCGCGGGGCCCGCATCGTGTCGCTGTGCACGGGCGCCTTCGCCCTGGCCCACACCGGACTGCTGGACGGACGCCGCGCGACCACGCACTGGCGCCGCACCGGTCTGTTGGCCACGGCGTTCCCGGCGGTGCACGTCGAGGCGGACGTTCTGTACGAGGACCTTGGCGACGTGGCCACTAGCGCCGGCACCGGCGCCGCCATCGACCTGTGCCTGCACTTGGTGCGCTCCGACCACGGCGCGGCCTACGCCGCCCGTGTCGCCCGCGGCATGGTACTGGCTCCCCACCGGGAGGGTGGTCAGCTCCAGTACGCCGTCCAGCCCGCTCCACGCCGAGCCGACGACTCCCTGGCGCCGCTGCTGGACTGGGCGGCCGAACGCCTGCACAGCGACCTGACGGTGGAACAGCTCGCCGCGCGGGTCGGGGTGTCCGGACGGACCCTGGCCCGCCGCTTCGCCGAGCAGCTCGGCACCAGCCCCGGCCGCTGGCTGCTGGCCAGGCGCCTGGACGCGGCACGAACCCTCCTGGAGGAGACCAGGCTGCCGGTGGAGTCCGTAGCCGTCCTGACCGGATTGTCCTCCGCGGTCAACCTGCGCCGGCGCTTCCGCGCCGCCCTCGGAACCACACCCGGCCACTACCGGCAGACCTTCAACCCCAGCGGCCCCGGGCGCCGGGCAGAATCCGGCCCGTCCCGCCAGAGCGCCGCGCCCGGAGCCACCGCACAGCCCGCGCCGTGAGTGACCCCTGTGGACGTAGGGGTACATCCTGGTCGGCCGGCCCGAGCGGACGTCGTGGCGGCCGAGTGCCGCCGTGGCGGCCTGCTGAACGCCCAAACTGTTGGGTCACGCGGACGTGGAAGCGACGAAGGAGCACCACCTCTCGCCGGTGCGACACATGCGGTTGGAGTCGATCCTCGCGTTCGACCAGGACGAGGTGACGTCGGAGGCTGCGGCGGCCGGGCGGCAGCCGCGGGTGACGGGCCTGTTCGCACGGCTCGCGCGCGAGACGTCCGGCATTCAGGATCTCGCCGCCATGATGGACTCCCACCCGATGCCCGAGTCGCTGCCCTGGCGGTTCCTTCTCCGATGCGGCTGAGCCTGGCGGGCGCCTTCGCCCGGCAGTCTGCCGGCTGGAACTCCCACGCCACCGCGGACTCGTACCGGCGTTCGCTGACGCTTCGGCTTCCTGAGCGCCCACTGGATCGCGCCGGTCAGCCGGTCACGGACGTACTCACGCAGCCGCTCGTCGGTCGCTATCCGCCGTCGTTGCCGTCGCGCAGGGAATGGATCATGCCCTGCAGGAGCCGGAACGCGTCCGCCTGCTCGGTTTCAGTCATGCCGGACAGCATTCTCACCTCGACGGACCGGACCGCTACCGTCGCCTTCTCCAAGCTGCGCCGGCCGCGAGGCGTGAGCCGCGCGGGCAGCACCTTCCCGACGGGCGCCTGCGCGGGCCTGGTCACGTAGCCGTCTCGTTCCAGGGCCTGGAGCAGCACATTCATCGACTGCCGTGTCACGAACGCGCCCCGCGCGAGCTCGGAGTTCGACAAGCCCGGCCGTTGAGCCAGCAGTTCCAGGCAGGAGTACTGCGTCATGCTCATCCCCAGTGGCCGCAGCACCTCCTCCATGGCTACGCGCAGAGCGCTCGATGCCTCTTTCAGGAGGTAGCCCAGTGATTTGTCCAGGTCGATGCCGGCACCGTTTTGACTCATGTCAGGATTCTGACATACATTGCCCATGTCAGGAATCTGACACGACCAGAAGGAGCATCGCCATGCCCGCCACCGGCCCCGACTTCATCTCGCTCCAAGTGCGCGACCTCGACGCCTCACAGGCGTTCTACGAGCACTACCTGGGCCTCGTCCGCTCGCCGGCCGGACCTCCGCACGCCGTCGTCTTCGAGACGAAGCCGATCGCGTTCGCACTCCGCGACGTCATTCCCGGCACCGACCTCGCATCCGTCGCCCAGCCCGGCATCGGTGTCGCGCTCTGGCTCCACGCCACCGACGTCCAGGTCATCCACGACGCTCTTGTCGCCGACGGCCACACCATCGTCTCCGCACCGATCGACGGCCCCTTCGGCCGGACCTTCACCTTCGCCGACCCCGACGGCTACCAGGTCACGCTCCACGACCGCACCTGACCGACCCAACACCACCGGACGATCACCAGCCGGTTGCGGCCCCTGCGCCACCCTTGCTGAACGAATACGTGCATACGTCTGGCTGCGCGCTGACGACACAGTCGTCCTGCGGGGCACCCGTCGTGCAGCGTGACAAGCGCTCGCCAGCAGTGGGAGGCGCGGGGGACGGGTTGGGACACGATGAAGTTGTCGAGCTGGTCAGGTCCCTATTGCATGAGCAGCGGCTACACCGGTGCAATCTTCCGGACCACGTGCGACGGTGACAGTGGACTCTGGCAGTGGGAGCTGGGCTACTGACGCGACCATGACGCCGCGGGCCGGCAGCCTGTGGCGGTTTCCAGGGGGCTTTGCAACACGTTTCGGTTGTCTGGGCTGCGGGGAGTTCGGCGAGGCGCTCGGCCGGGGGTTTCCCAGTCGAGCGTTTTGCGTGGGCGGCGGTTGAGCTGGTCTGCGACGTCGGCCAGGTGTGCGGGACCCTGGACGGACAGGTCGCCCAGGAAGTACTCCAAAGACCACGGGGTTGGAGCCGGTCCGTGGCTCCGCCCGGTGCGGCGGAGGATGCCCTAGCGGACCCAACGTCCGGGTTCCGCGAGTAGTCCCTGGGTGTCGTCGAGTCCGATACCGCCGGCGATGTCACATGCGCGACAGGTGGGGAGGGGATCGGTGCGCGGGAGTTGCCTTGTGCGGTCAAGGCGTCCGTCGGGGCCAGGTCCGCGCGCCGCACTGCCCGTGCTGCCGCCGGTGTCCGTCCAGGTGGCGCCGAGGCCGGGGGAGGGCGACACGAGGTGTCGGGAGCCCGGCGTCGCGGTTCCTCTCCCGGGCTGGGCGGCATGTGCTCCGCCGGTGGCCGCAAGCGGGGTGGAGCGGTTGTTCGGGCAGGTGTAGCCGTCAGGGCTGCCGGGTCGACGGTTTGCTCGTGGATTGCGCGTTCTGCTCCGGTCCGGTGGTGGCGGACCAGCTGCCGAGGAGCTTCAGGGCGTCCTCGGCGGGGGTTCCGGGGGGCGCGCTGTAGACGACGACGCTCAGGCCGCTCTCGTCCGGCAGGCTCAGGGTCTCCTGGTCGAGTTCGAGGCCGCCGACGAGCGGGTGGTTGAGGCGTTTGGTGGTCTCGCGGAAGACGTGCACGTCGTGGGAGCCCCACATCACGCGGAAGGTGTCGCTGCGGGTCGACAGTTCACCGATCAGGTTCGACAGGTCGCGGTCGTGGGGGCTCTTGCCCGCCTCGATGCGCAGCGCGCCCACGGCGAAGCGGGTCATGGTCTCCCAGTCGGTGTAGAACCGCCTGGCCGCGGGGTTGAGGAACGCGAACCGGGCGACGTTCGCCCCGCAGGACGGGTCGGCGTACATCTGCGAGTACAGGGCCCGGCCCAGGGGGTTGGCGGCGAGCGTGTCGAGGCGGTTGTTCATCACGTATGCCGGCATCTCGGGCATGCCTTCGATGATCCGTGCCACGCTCGGCCTCACCGTCGGCCGGGCCTCCCGCTGCCGTGCCCGCCCCCCGGGCGCCGGCCCGGCGGCGCGGGCGAGGTCGTACAGGTACATGCGCTCGGTGGCATCCAGCCGCAGGGCGCGGGCCAGGGCGTCCAGCACGCTGTCGGAGACGCCGTGGAGGTTGCCGCGCTCCAGGCGCGTGTAGTACTCCACGCTCACCCCGGCGAGCGTGGCGACCTCCCCTCTGCGAAGTCCGGGCACCCGCCGCTGACCGTAGGTCGGCAGACCCGCCTGCTCGGGGGTGATCCGGTCGCGTCGGGAGCGGAGGAAAGCGCTGACTACGTCCCGGTTGTCCATGACGACAGCGTAGGCAGGCCACGCGCGCCGTGGGGGACCCTGCCAGTACCCCTCACAGCGGAAACTCCCCCGCCACGCCCTTCTGCCGTTGCATGGATGCATGCCCCGATCCTGCGGGGCCCGACCGGTACGAGGGCACATGTGATTCCCCGGGCCGGCCGACCTTTCAAACCGGAAATCAAGACTGGAAGGGCATGCACCATGAACTGGAGGGCACGCAAGATGAGCAACGAGACGACGTCGCAGGCCGAGAGCCCCGCGCAGGTCGTGCGAGGGCTGTATGACGCGCTGGGCAAGGGCGACGTGCCGGGTGTCCTGGCCAAGCTCGACCCCGAGGTGATCGTCGACGAGCCGGCCCAGCTCCCCTACGGCGGCGTGCACCGGGGCCGCGAGGTGTTCGTGCAGTCGATCCTCGGCGCGATGATGGGCTACGCCAACGTCGCGATCACCGATGCCCAGGTATTCGAGGGCCCGGCCGACGCCGTTGTCGGAACGCTCACCGGAACGCTCACGGCCCACACCACCGGTGAACAGTTCCCGCTGACCATGGTCGAGATCCACACGGTCGAGGACGGCACGGTCCGCAAGATCGACGTCTACACCAAGAACCCGCACGAGCTCGCCGCGTTCTACGCGCGCGCCGAGGCGGCGGGCACCCGCTGACGACAGCCTCGTCACGATCCCGGCCGAGTCGCTTCACGGCAGCGCCAGCAACCCGGCCGGCCCACCCCCAACCCAGACTCAAGCCGTCGCATCGATGCCCCCAGCCCGCACCCACCGCGACCGGCCACGCGCACCACACAGCGAAGGAACTCCATGACCACCACCTGGTTCATCACCGGCACCTCCTCGGGCATCGGGCGACTGCTCACCGAACGCCTGCTGGCCCGTGGCGACCGCGTCGCCGCCACGCTGCGGCGGCCCGAGGCTCTCGACGACCTCCGCGCCGAGCACGGCGACCGGCTCTGGACCGCCCGGCTCGACGTCACCGACACCGAGCGCGTGCGTCGCGTCGTCGACCAGGCGTTCGAGGCCCTCGGCACGATCGACGTCGTCGTCAACAACGCCGGCTACGGCCTTCTCGCGTCCGTCGAGGAGGCGTCCGACGAACAGATCGGCCGCGTCTTCGACACCAACCTGCTCGGCTCGATCCAGGTCATCCGTGCCGCCCTCCCGCACCTGCGCGCCCAGGGCCGAGGCCGCATCCTGCAGGTGTCCACCGCGGGCGGCCAGGCGACCTACCCCGGCCTCGGCTACTACCACGCCGCCAAGTGGGGCATCGAGGGGTTCAGCGAGACCGTCGCCCGCGAGATCGCGCCGTTCGGTGTGGCCCTGACCATCATCGAGCCGGGCGCGACCCCCACCAACTTCGGCGCGTCGCTGGACATCGCACCGCCCCTGCCCGAGTACGCGAACACCCCCGCGGCCGACACCCGGCAGGCGTTCCTCGGCGGCCACTTCCCGGTGCCCAACAGCGCGGAGAAGCTCACGCAGGCGATGATCGACCTCGTCGACTCCGGCGCGGCCCCGCTCCGCCTCCCGCTCGGCCCCGACACCTACGAAGACGTCCGCGCCGCCCTCACCGCCCGGCTCGCCGAACACGAGGCCCACCGCGACGTCGCCCACTCAGTGGCGGCCACAACCGCCCGCTGACCGAAACCCGCGTCACTCGCCCACCGGAGGGGCGGTGGAGGCACCGCCGCCGCCACCGCCCTTCTGATCCGCGACCGCGGCGCGGCCACCCCGCCGTTCCAGCTGCTGGTGCACCCGATGATCGACGACCGCAACACCACCGACTCCGGCCACGAGATCACCGACACCGGCCTCTGGGACCGCTCGACCAACGTCCTGGCCTGACGGGCGATCCGGGCCGAGCGCGCCGGCACCGAGGACGTCACGCCCTACAGCGCCGCCGCCCAAACGACCGATCTGGCCGGCCTGCCCCACGTTCATCGGCATCGGTGAACTCGACGTCTTCCGCGACGAGGACCTCGACTACGCCGCACGCCTGCGCACCCACGGCATCCTGGTCGAGCTCCACCTCCATCCCGGCGCCTACGACGCCTTCCACCTGTTCGCCCCGCAGTTCCGTCGCAGCGGGATTCCGCCCAGGCACCTTCCTGACGCGATTCGAGACGCTCCCCGAAACGGACTCGGACCGCGCCTCCTGGTCGGGCGGGGCGGCGTAGCGGAAGCTCGGGCACTTGACGCGGCGCGGTTGACGCGGGCCCGGCGAGGCGGGAGGAGATTGTGCAGCAGGGCTGCCGGCGGCCTCGTCCAGCACGGTGGCGGCGGCCAGCGCCGCGCCCAGGCCGGCCGCCGCGATGAGGTTGTGGCCGCAGGCGTGTCCGAGCCCGGGCAATGCGTCGTACTCCAGCAGAGGGGCCACGGCCGGCCGGCCCCCGCCCGCCTGGGCGGTGAAGGCGGTCGGCATCCCGGCGCCCCCCGCTGCACGGAGAAGCCGGCGCGTTCCAGCTCCCCGGTCAGCCGCGCGGCTGCCCGGTACTCCGCGAAGGCGGGCTCCGGATCGGCGTGCAGGGCGCACGCCACCTGCCAGAGCGCGTTGGCCCGTTGCCGGACGGCAGCACGGACACGGCGGTCAACCTCGTGGGACATCCGGGCTCCCGGGACTTCTACGGACGGTCCCCCTCCACCCGTCTGCCACGAGTCGGGCGCTCCCACACCTGCCCGCGCCACCGGGCAGGGAACGAGCCCTCACGGGCAGCCCGTCACCCGTCCAGCCGTGTGGCGGCCGCGCGTCGTTGAACCGCGGCCGTGGTCGCCCTCGCCGGAATCTTCACCCACACCGGCGCCGCGCACGATCCAACGAACGCGTTCTCGGTGTTCGGACACCAGGTCCGGCTCCACTGGCACGCTCTTCCTCTCTGGCATCAGCGTCGGGGATGCTGGGGCTCGGCCTCCTGCTGACCGGGGCGCGGCGAGCCTCGCGCCGCGGGCCCCCCCCCCCGCGCCGGGGGGCGGGGGGCCGGCGGGGGGCGGGCCCCCGCCCCCCGCGGTCGCCTCAGTCGACCTGCTGTACGC
>NZ_JBHWBW010000296.1:0-9728 GCF_042735675.1 Kitasatospora sp. NPDC059571 | reverse complement strand
GCACCCGGCGCCCGCCCGCCCACGCCCCGGCGCTGAGCCACCCCGCCCGCGCCCCCAGCGAGCGGCGCGCCGCCGCGGTGCCCCTGCCCGGACCCCTCGGCCGCTGGCTGGCCGAGCGGAACCCGGACTGGCGCTTCGTCACCCGCACCGCCGACACCGCCGACGGCCGGCCGGACGGCGCGGCGGACGGCGAGCGGATCTGGCAGGAGGGCCTGTTCGCGGAGCGGGTCACCCACCTGACCCGGCTGCGGCGCACCGACCCGGCGGCCGGCCTCGCCCTGCTGCGCACCACCTGGTCGACGGAGCGCGCCGAGGACCGGCTGCTCTTCCTCGACGCCCTGCAGGACGGCCTGGGCGCGGCCGACGAGCCGTTCCTGGAGGCCGCCCTCGGCGACCGGAGCAAGAACGTCCGCGCCACCGCGGCGGAGCTGCTCTCCACCCTGCCCGGCTCGGCCCTCGCCGCCCGGATGGCCGAGCGCGCCCGCGGCTGCGTGCGGCCGCGCGACGGCCTGCTGGACGTCTCGCCGCCGACCGAGTGCGACCAGGCGATGCAGCGCGACGGTGTCCCGGTGAAGTCCCCGACCGGCCGCGGACAGCGGTCGTGGTGGCTCGGCGAGATCGTCGCCGCGGCCCCGCTCGCGCTGTGGACGGAGTCGACCGGGCTCACCCCGGAGGGCCTGCTGGCACTGCCCGCGCGCGAGGGCGGCGAGGCCGACGGCGCCGACTGGTCGGGCGAGCTGCGCGAGGCCTGGGCCAGGGCCGCCGTGCGGCAGCGCGACGCGGCGTGGGCCCGGGCCCTGCTCGGCCCGGCCCCGCGCGGCCAGGGCCCGGCCCGGGCCGCCGGGGCCCCGGCCAAGCTGCTCGCCGTGCTGCCGGAGGCCGAGCGCGCCGCCTGGACGGCCGCCTTCGTCCGGGCGAACGGCCTGGGCGACGCCTTCCAGCTGCTCGGCGCATGCGCCACGCCCTGGACGCCGCCGCTGTCGACCGCGGTCGTCGCCGCACTGGAGCGGGCCGCCGCCTCCGGCGCCTATCCGTGGAGCCACAGCGGCGTGCTCGGCATGACCGAGCGCTCACTGGCCCCCGAGGCGGCGCCCGCCGTCGAGGCGCTGGCCGCCGACGCCACCCCCGACACCGCCTGGTCGGACACCTTCACCCGGCTCTCCGAGACGCTCCGGCTGCGCGCCCGGATGCTCGCCGAGCTCGCACCCGGCGGCATGCCGCCCGGGCCGCCCGGCCGGCCCCCGCAGGACGGCGGGTGACACCGCGGGCGGCACGGCAGGCGGGCAGCACAACGGGCCGGGGCCCGCGACACGCGGGGCCCCGGCCCGGAGCGGCAGTCCTCGGCCCGGCGGTCAGCCGGCCGTACGGAGGTTGGCGGCCACCCAGCTGACCACCGACTGGGTCGGCGTGCCCGGGGTGAAGATGTCGGCCACGCCGAGCTCCTTGAGCTGCGCGATGTCCTCGTCCGGGATGATCCCGCCGCAGAAGACCTTGATGTCCGCCGCGTCGCGCTCCTTGAGGAGCTCGATCACCTTGGCGCAGAGCGTCATGTGGGCACCGGAGAGGATGGACAGCCCGATGCCGTCGGCGTCCTCCTGGATGGC
Source organism: Kitasatospora sp. NPDC059571 (assembly GCF_042735675.1). Classification (NCBI taxonomy): domain Bacteria; kingdom Bacillati; phylum Actinomycetota; class Actinomycetes; order Kitasatosporales; family Streptomycetaceae; genus Kitasatospora; species Kitasatospora sp. NPDC059571. The sequence continues at coordinate 8,124 of NZ_JBHWBW010000296.1, read as the reverse complement.
CGTGTCGACGATCTGCTCCGGGGTCTGGTGCAGGCCGGTGTAGATGACCTCCATACCGGCGTCGCGCAGCGCGCGTGCGATCACCTTGGCGCCGCGGTCGTGGCCGTCGAGCCCCGGCTTGGCGACCACCACACGGATCGGCCCTGACACACCCATGACTGCCTCCTGGACGACGTTGTCCACCACCCGGCTCGCCTGAGCGGACACCGGCGCTGTGTTAACAGCTTCTAACAGACCTGAGGGGCAGAGTAGCGCCACCTGGACCGATCGGCGGTTTTCGGCCGTCGAGAGGAGGGGAAAATCACAGAGCTGTCCATCAGCACCCCCTGGTACCAGACCTTCCGTCACCCCTGCGTCGGCCGCCGCAGGGGCCCCCGCGCCACCCTGCCGGGGAGAGCCGCATGACGATCCCGTTCCAGCGGACGGCCGCCACCGTCCGCGGCGCGGGCGCGGAAGCCGCCGCGCTCGCGCACCACCTGGTCCGCTACCCCACCGGAATCCCCGGCGAGCACCGGCCCAGCCGCTGCCCGGACCGGCCCGCACCGCCCGGCGTCCGCCCGGGCGGCCGACCGGTCCTGCTGCTGCACGGCCTCGCCGACAACCGGGCCGTCTTCACCCCGCTGCGCCGCGCCCTGCACCGCCACGGCTGGACGCACCTGCACGCGCTCAACTACTCGCCGCTGACCCGGGACGTCCGGGCGGCCGCCGTCCTGCTCGCGCGCCACGTCGAGTGGGCGGTCCAGGCGCATGACGGCGGCCCGGTCGCCCTGGTCGGGCACAGCCTCGGCGGCCTGATCGCGCGCTACTACGTGCAGCGGCTCGGCGGCCACGAACTGGCCCCGGCCGTCATCACGCTCGCCACCCCGCACGAGGGCACCAGCGCGGCCATGCTGCCGAACCCGTTCCCGATCACCCGTCAGCTGCGGCCGGGCAGCGACCTGCTGGCCGAGCTCCGCCTTCCGGCGCCCGACTGCACCAGCCGATTCACCGCCGTCCGGGGCGAGTTGGACGAGGTGGTGCTCCCTCACCGGAGTGCCGGACTCCACCATCCCGACCTCGCCGCGGTCAATCTGGCCGTCCCCGGCGCCGGTCACGTCGGGCTGCCCGCGCACCCCCGGGCGGTGGCCGCCGTCCACCGGGCCCTGGAACTCTGGGCGGCCGGGCCGCTGACGGAGCGCCACGCCTGCTGAGATGCGGAATCTCGGCGAGCGCGTGATCAAGCACTACAGTCTCGACCGCTTTCTCCCCATCGTCCCGATTCCGAGGAGGCGGTACGCCATGACCGCCGACAGCAGTGGTGCCGACCGCGGCACCTCCGACCCGGGCCGCGTCGACCGCACGGGCGCCGCGCGCGGCGGCTCGGCCCGCCTCCCGCGCGCCCGCTCCAAGCGCACCCGCGGCCAGCACCGCGACCCGCGGCGGACGACGCTGCCGCGCTGGGGCCTGAACCGCGGCGCGACCGCCGACGGAGCCGCCCACCGGACGGCCGCCGTCGGCCCCGCCGCCGACACCGGGGCGGCCGAGCGCGCCGGCCGCACCCCCACCGCGGGCGACACGGGTGGCCGTAGCGGCAGTGGCAGCAGCGGCCCGGCCCCCGGACAGGTGGTGCTGCTCAGCGTCGCGCTGCCCTCCGCCACCGTCCCGGGATCCTTCTCACCGGCCGCGGCGACCGCCCGCACCGACACCGCCCTGCGGCCCGCACTCGTCCCGGCGCTTCCCCGGGCTCTCCCCCCGGCGCTTCCTCCTGCGCTTCCCCGGGCGCTCCCGCCGGGGCCGAGGCCGGCCCTCGCACCACCGGTGCCGCAGCCACCCGCCGTACTCGCACCCGCCGCACCCGCACCCGCACCCGCCGTACCCGACACCACGGCGCCCGAGGCCGACCGGCCGGCGTTCTGCCTGCCGGTGGCCGCCCGCGGGCTCGGTGCGGTGTTCGGCCGGGCCGGCGCACACTGGGCGGCCCGGCACACCGGCATCGACTTCCCGGTCCCCGCCGGCACGGCCGTGCACGCCGTGACCGACGGCGCCCTCAGTACGGGCTGGACCCCGGCCTACGGCTATCTGGCGATCGTGCGGGCCGCCGACGGCACGGAGACCTGGTACGCGCACCTAAGCGGGTGCCGCCTGCGCAACGGACCGGTGCGCGCCGGGGACGTCATCGCCGCCTCCGGCGCCACCGGCAACGCCACCGGGCCGCACCTGCACCTGGAGGTACGGCCCCGCGGGGGTGAGCCGGTCGACCCGCTCCCGTGGCTGCTGGCCCGCGGGCTCGACCCGCGCTGACCCGCTGCCGCGGACGCCCCCGCCCGCGCACCGGGCGGGGGCCGGGCGTCAGAGCTTCTCGACCGGCGCGTACCGCAGCAGCAGCTGCTTGCGGCCGGTCGACCCGAAGTCGATCGTCGCCTGCGCCTTGTCGCCGACGCCCTGGGTGGCGACCACCGTGCCCAGGCCGAAGGTGTCGTGGGTGACCCGGTCGCCGACCGCCAGGGAGACCACCTCGCGCTCGGTCACCCGGCGCGCCGACGTGCCCCAGCCGGGCGCCGGCGACGAGGTCGTCGAGCGCGCCGAGGAACCCGACCCGTACGAGCGCGAGGCGCCGGACGAGCTCGGCGAGAAACCGCGGGCTGCGGGGACCGAGGCCGTGCCGCCGGTGCGCTTCCACTCGACCAGGGTGTCCGGGATCTCCTCCAGGAACCGCGAGGCCGGGTTGTACGAGGGCTGGCCCCAGGCGCTGCGCAGCACCGAGCGGGTCAGGTAGAGCCGCTGCCGGGCGCGGGTCAGGCCGACGTAGGCGAGCCGGCGCTCCTCCTCCAGCTCCTTGACCTGGTTGAGGGCCCGCATGTGCGGGAAGATGCCGTCCTCCATGCCGGTGAGGAAGACCACCGGGAACTCCAGCCCCTTGGCGGTGTGCAGGGTCATCATCGTGATGACGCCCTGGCCCTCCTCGTCGTCCGGGATCTGGTCGGAGTCGGCGACCAGCGCGACCCGCTCCAGGAAGTCGGCGAGCGAGCCGACCGGCGGGGCACCCTCGGCGTCCTCGCCGTCCGGGCGCTCGCCCGGCTCCTGCTCGTACTCCAGGGCGACGGAGGCGAGCTCCTGGAGGTTCTCGATCCGGGTCTCGTCCTGCGGGTCGGTGGAGGCCTGGAGCTCGGCGAGGTAGCCGCTCTCCTCCAGCACCGCCTCCAGCACCGCGGCGGGGCCGGCGCCGGACTCCACGACCTGGCGCAGCCCTGCCATCATCGCGTTGAACTTCTTGACCGCGTTGGCTGACCGGGCCGCTATCCCGTACGCCTCGTCGACGCGCACCAGCGCCTGGGCGAAGCTGATCCGCTCACGGGCGGACAGGGCGTCGATCATCGCCTCGGCGCGCTCGCCGATGCCGCGCTTGGGCACGTTGAGGATGCGGCGCAGCGGGACGGTGTCCTCGGGGTTGGAGAGGACGCGCAGGTAGGCCAGGATGTCCCGGACCTCCTTGCGCTCGTAGAAGCGGACGCCGCCGACGACCTTGTACGGCAGGCCGACCCGGATGAAGACCTCTTCGAAGACGCGGGACTGCGCGTTGGTGCGGTAGAAGATCGCGACGTCGCCGGGCCGGGCGTCGCCCTTGTCGGTGAGCCGGTCGATCTCGTCCGCGATGAACTGGGCCTCGCCGTGCTCGTCGTCGGCGACGTAGCCGACCACCCGCTCGCCCTGGTCGCCGGCGGTCCAGAGGTTCTTCTTGCGGCGGTTGGTGTTGCGCTCGATGACGGCGTTGGCGGCGCTGAGGATGGTCTGCGTGGAGCGGTAGTTCTGCTCCAGCAGGATCGTCGTCGCGTTGGGGTAGTCCTCCTCGAACTGGAGGATGTTGCGGATCGTGGCGCCGCGGAAGGCGTAGATCGACTGGTCGGCGTCGCCGACCACGCAGAGCTCGGCCGGGGCGATCTGGGCGAGCCGGGCGGCCGTCGGGTTCACGAAGTCGCCGTCCGCGGTGAGCTTCGGCGCGTCGCCGAGGGCGCCGCCGGACAGCTCCCGGACGAGGGTGTACTGGGCGTGGTTGGTGTCCTGGTACTCGTCGACCAGGATGTGCCGGAAGCGGCGGCGGTAGTGCTCGGCGACGTCCGGGAACGCCTGGAGCAGGTTGACCGTGGTCATGATGATGTCGTCGAAGTCCAGCGCGTTGGCCTCGCGCAGGCGCCGCTGGTAGAGGGTGTACGCCTCGGCCAGCTTCTTCTCCGTCGGGTTGGCGGCCTGGTCGGCGTAGGTCTCCTCGTCGATCAGCTCGTTCTTGAGGTTGCTGACCTTGGCGGTGAACGACTTCGGCGGGAACTGCTTGGGGTCGAGGTCCAGGTCGCGGCAGACCAGGCCCATCAGCCGCTGCGAGTCGGCGGAGTCGTAGATGGAGAACGACGAGGTGAAGCCGAGCAGCTTGGACTCGCGGCGCAGGATCCGGACGCAGGCGCTGTGGAAGGTGGAGACCCACATCGCCCGGGCGCGCGGGCCGACCAGCTCCTCGACGCGCTCGCGCATCTCGCCGGCGGCCTTGTTGGTGAAGGTGATCGCGAGGATCTCGCCGGGCTGCACGCCGCGGGCGCCGAGCAGGTGGGCGATCCGGTGGGTCAGCACCCGGGTCTTGCCGGAGCCCGCGCCGGCCACGATCAACAGCGGGGAGCCGTGGTGGACCACGGCCTCGCGCTGCGGGTCGTTCATGCCGGCCAGCAACTGCTCCGGGTCGATCACCGGGCGGGCGGCGCCGTTGCGGTACCACGCGTCGCCCTCGGGCTGCGCGGAGTAGTCGCCCTCGAACAGCCCCTCCGGGATCGCCTCCTCGTACGGCGGCTCCTCGTGCAGCGGGGGCTCGTCGTGGGCGGGGCTCGACCCGGCCGAGGGGCTCTCGAAGCCGGGGAGCGGGAGGTCGTCAAAGAGGCTACTCATGGCATTCCGAGTGTATGGCCCGCCACCGACACACCCGGCCCGGTCCCGCGATCCCCGCCCCTCCGGGGGTCGGACGGGCCGGGCTAGGTCAGGGCGCGTCCGGGTAGACGAATGCCACGAAGCCTCCGTACGCGGCCGACATCAGCGCCGCCGACGCCAGCAGCAGGGCCAGCGAGGAGCGGCTGCGCAGCCGCCCGAGGCCGTTGGCGACCGGCAGCAGCAGGCCGAAGGCGGGCAGCAGGAAGCGGGCGCGGGAGTTGAAGTAGGCGGCGTCGCCGAGGGCCAGCACGAGCATCGCGGCGCTGAACAGCACCAGGACCAGGGGCTGCCGCTGGAGTGCCGAGACCACCAGCAGGACGACCGAGCAGGCCAGCACCGCGGCGACCACCACGTCGGTCAGCCAGACCTGGTCGGCGCGGGTGAAGAGGTCCCGCAGCGAGTAGAAGGTGCTGCGGCCGAGGTCGAAGTGGGAGTGCCAGGCGTCCTGCACCCGGAAGTAGCCGTCCCAGCGGCCCTTCACCGTGCCGACCCAGGCCAGGAAGCCGACGAAGCCGAGCGGCGCGATCAGCGCGCCGAGCGCCGCCCGCAGGCCCTCGCGCCGCCGGACGACCTCCCAGAGGGCCGCGGTGCACAGGGCTGCGGCCAGCGCGATGCCGGTCGGCCGGGTGAGGCCTGCGGCGAGACACCAGATGCCGGCCCAGACCCAGCGCCGGGTCAGCGCGGCGTAGACCGACCAGGCGGCGAAGGCGGTGAACAGCTGCTCGGAGTAGGCCGCGCTCTCCACCACCGCGTACGGCGTGACGCCCCACAGCACGGCGGTGATCACCCCGATGCGGTGGCCGTAGAGGTGAGCGCCGACCGCGTAGATCCCCCAGGCGGCGGCCAGTGCGGCCGCCCAGGCGACCAGCAGCGCCGCCTGGTTGGGCGGCAGCGGCAGCACCCGGTGCACGGCCGAGATCAGCGCGGGGTAGGCGGGGAAGAACGCGTACGGCTCGTACGGGCCGTAGGGGCCCGGCCGGGGCACCGTGCCGGCGTAGCCGTGGACGGCGATCGCCTGGTACCAGTAGGCGTCCCAGAGGGAGGAGAGCCGGCCCATCCCGGAGGTGCCGCGGCGGGCCCCCCAGAGGGCGAGGGCGCCGACGCCGACGGCGCGTACGAGCGCGTAGCCGAGCAGCGCCGGCGCTGCGGTCCGCAGGGCGACGGCGAGCCGGCCGGCCTGCTCAGCCGCCCGGCGGTCGAGGCCCCGGACGGCCGGTTCGGTGGACACATGGACTCCAGCGGTGTGGCCGCGGGCCACCCGCGGTCATCGGCCTTGTCGGTCGCGACGCGGACCCGAGTGCCGCACGACCCGGACACCATGTCAGCCGTACGGCTCGCGGATGGCAAACAGGATGTCAACCCTTGCTGACGAGTGGCCGACAGTCGCGGTTCCGGCCGGCCGACGCGGCGTCAGCCGGCGTGCCGCTCCAGGAGCGCCACGGTCAGGCCGCGCACATGCTTGATCTCGGTAGGAGTGTAGGCCGAGCGCAGGGCCGCCGCCTCGGCAACGGGGAACTCCTTCAGGGGGTCGGCGTCGCCGCCCGTGGTGACCACCCAGATCCGCGAGGTACCGGCGAGGCAGGCGGCGGGCTGCGCGCAGGGGAGCGCGAACAGGTCGTTGCGCGCCACCGCGGACTTCGCCGCCAGCACGTCCTTCAGGTGGACGCTGCCGGGCAGGTAGTAGTCGACCTCGTAGTCGAGCATCATGTACGACTGGTTGCCGCGCAGCGGTGCGAAGCCGTCGCCCGGCCGGTACCCGGCGGCGATGACCGACGCCGCGGCGCGGCCGTTCGTGGTCTCGTGCGCCGTGGTCGTGCGGACGTGCTGGAGGTCGGGCCGGGCCAGCACGGCCACCGCCAGCAGCACCACGGGGGTCAGGAAGGACGGGCGGAGCGAGGCCAGGCCGGCCGCGGCCAGCACGGCCCAGGCGGTCACCGTGTAGAGCTGGTAGCGGTCCAGGAAGTACGAGGCGTGGCCCTGGGAGACGATCCAGGTGAGCACGATCGGCAGGGCGGCGATCAGGCCGATCTCGAGGGCGGGGCGGCGGCCCCGGGCCCAGCCGGCCGGGACGGCCGCCAGCGCGAGGACGCAGAGGCCGACCAGCACCGAGCCGAACAGCCCCTGCCAGTGGTCGCCGATCGCGTGGATGTCGGGCGTGTGCAGCCAGGAGATCTGCCGGCCGACCTGCCGCTGGCCGACCGCGACCAGCGGCACCACCGGCAGCAGCCCGACCAGCACGGCGACGGCGAAGGCCGGCAGCAGGCGGCGGCCGCGGCCGTCGCGGCGGCGCAGCAGGACCACCGCGGCGTGGCCGGCCAGGAAGACCAGCGACACCATGTGCAGCAGGCCGGCCGCCGCGACCGCCACGGAGTACGGCAGCCAGCGCAGGAGGGTGGAGCGCTCCGCGGCGTGCAGCAGCAGCCAGGTGGCCGCCGAGGCGGCGAGCACCACGAAGGCGTACGAGCGGACCTCCTGGCCGTACCGGGAGACCGACGGGAACAGGGCCAGGAGCACCCCGGCCAGCAGGCCGACCCGGCTGTCGAAGAGCTTGCGGGCGGTGAGCGCGGTGAACACCGCGGCGCCGGTCATCGCCAGCGCGGAGGGCAGCCGCAGCACGACCGGGGAGTCCCCGAAGAGCGAGATCCAGCCGTGCATGAAGAGGTAGTAGGCGCCGGAGACGGCGTCGACGTGCTCGAGCATGTCGAGCAGCTCGCCGGTGCTGCGGGTCGCCGCGCTCCAGGTGGCCAGCTCGTCGCGCCACAGCTCGGGGCGTCCGCTGCGGTACACGGTGGCCGCCAGCGTCAGCAGCGCCGGCCAGAGCCAGAAGGTCCGGTCGAGGAGGGCCCCGAGGCCGGATGCGGCCCGGCCGCGCCGTCCGCGGGGGCTGCCCGCCCCGGAACCCGGTCGAGCAGGAGCCGTGGCGCTGGAAGTCATGTCGTCCGAACCCTCCGGGCCGTGGCAGCACGGCGAGTCTGAGTACATCTGCACGGCTCCGCGGAATCCCCCCGGGCCCCGTTCCCGACCGGGCCGTGCGGGCCGGGGACCGGGCGGGGCCGCGCATCGTGTACGCGCGACCCGATGGTCTCCGGGGCCGGAACCGGTGGGGAGTCCGGGCCATGGTACCCAGCCCCCGGCTCGGCGGGGCGAGCCGGGGGATCATCCGGGACGGTGCGGGGG
>NZ_JBHWBW010000295.1:0-9732 GCF_042735675.1 Kitasatospora sp. NPDC059571 | reverse complement strand
GTCGCTCTCCGAGCCCCGGCCCCGCGTCCACACTCCCCCCCCCGCGCGCGCCCCCGCCCCGGCGGGCGCGGGGGCGGGCGGGGGCGGCCCCCCCCGGCCGAGGTGCCGCAGCGCGGCGCGCGAGCGCCCGGCGGCGTAGCCGAGCACGGTCGCGCCGACGCCGGTGCACAGGGCCGCGAGGACCTGCGGGTGCGGGGCACCGGGCCGCACGGCGCGCAGGGCCGCACGGGGGACGGTCGAGCCGAGGTAGCGCCGCTCGCTGGCGAGCGCCCGGCCGGCCCCGGCGTGCGCGGTGACGGCCGCCTTGGACAGGCCCTCGGCGAAGCACCGGGCCCGGAAGTAGCGGCGGGCGGTACGGGCCGGCGGCACGTGGTGGCGGACGGCGGCGGCGGGCTCGTAGAGCAGGACGCCGTCGGGGTGCCGGGCGGCGAGGCGCAGGCACAGCTCGGTCTCCTCGCAGCCGAGCGGGCGGCGCCCGACCCGGCCCAGGTCGGTGCGGAAGCCGCCGGCGGCGAGCAGCAGCCCGCGCCGGAACGACATGTTGGCGCCGATGAAGTTGCGCACCGGCGCGGGCCGCTCCGGCAGGCCGCGGTAGCTGCAGCCGACCACCCAGTCGAACTCCGGCGGGAACCACCCCGGGCGCCCGCTCTCCCACCACGGCCGGACGAGGCCGCCGACGCCGAGCACCCGCGGGTCGCGGTACCCGGCCAGCAGGCGCCCGGCCCAGTCGGGGTCCGCGGCGGCGTCGTCGTCGAGGAAGGCGACCACGTCGCCGTGCGCGTCGGCCACGCCGGTGTTGCGGGCGCCGGAGAGGCCCCGGCGCTCGCGGTTCTCGGTGATCCGGGCGCCCGGCAGGCCGGTCCGCGCCAGGGCGGCGAGCTCGGGGCAGTGGTCGACAACCACGAGCAGTTCCTCGACGGGCCGCCGCTGGGCGCGGACGGACTCCACCGCTGCGCACAGGTCGTCCCAACGGTCCGGCGTGTACGCGCAGATGACCACGGTCAGGGTCGTCCGGTCAGGCTGCATGGCGGGCTCCGAACAGGCGTCGCACCGGGCGGCGGCCGGGGACCGGCAGCCAGCGCGGCATCGTCAGTAGCAGCGGGACCGCCAGCACCGACTCGGCCAGCAGCCAGCCGAGCCCGATGCCGGTGAGCCCCATGGAGGGCAGCAGCCAGAGGATCACGGCCACCACCAGCGTGTAGAGCACGATCTGGAGCCCCATCATCCGGCCCAGCTGGCGCCGGGCCCGGGCCACGTCGATGGCGATCCCGACCACCAGGTTCGGCAGTGCGGCGAGAACCAGCAACCTCAGCGGGGCGGTGCCGTAGTGCGCGTAGCCGGGGCCGAACAGGCTGAGCAGCCAGGGTGCGGCCACCAGGGTGACGGCGACCCCGGCGGTCAGCATCAGCCCGGCGTGCCGCAGCACCTTGCGGGCGTGCACGGCGAGCAGTTCCGGTGCGTGGGCGGCCTCGACGATGAGCGAGCTGCCCATGTTCATCGCGGCCAGGAAGAACGTGTAGGCGATGACCCAGGCCAGCGAGAAGTACGCGCTCTGCGCGGCGCCGTAGCGGTTCAGCACGAGCAGCGGCATCACGCTGTAGGCGACCATCCGGAACAGCGAGCCGACGTAGTCGGCGGCGGTGTACCGGGCCAGTCCGGCGGCGGGGCGGCCGGTGGGCGCGGCGGCCCGCTGGTGGTCGGGGATCGCGCGGCGGAAGAGGTAGCCGTTGGTCACCGCCAGGGAGAGCACCAGCGCCACCGTCCAGGACACCAGGATGCCGGAGCCGAGCGCCACGAAGGCGGCCAGCAGCACCGCCTTGGCGACCGCGAACAGGGCGTTCTCGCCGAGCACCCAGTTGGGCCGCCGCAGGCCGGTCAGGGCGCCGTCCTGGAGCACGAACAGCGTGTATCCGGCGGTCGCGGCGATGAACGCCAGCGCGACCACCGGCTCCCGGAGGAAGGCCAGGCCCGGCGCGAGGAGCGGCTGGGCGAGCAGGAAGGCCGCGGCGGCGACCGCGCTGAACGCCGCGCTCACCAGATAGCAGCGCAGCACCACGCGGCCGGTCCGCCGGCCGGCGACCGGGACGAAGCGGACCAACACGTCGCCGAGGTTGAGCTGGCCGATGCCGGAGAGCAGCGAGACGGCGGCCAGCGCGGTGTAGCTGCGGCCGACCACGTCGGCGCTGTACCAGCGGGTGGACAGCACCCAGAACACCGCGCCGAGCGCCGCCGCGGTGACCGAGCTCAGGGTGAGCACGTGGCCGTTGCGCAGCAGCGGCTCGGCCCGCAGCGCCGACCGGATCCTGGTCCGCAGCAGGGTCGGGAAGGCGCACTCGCACGGCAGCGGGCAGGGGCAGGAGGACGGACGGGCCTGGGTGGCGGTGCTGTGGGCGAACATGGGCCGCTCATCCCGGTTCGGTGCGGCCCGCGAAGCGGCCGCGCAGGTAGCCGACGGGCCCGTACAGCAGCCCCTTGACCTCCAGCCGGGCGAGCTGCGGCGGCAGCGGGCGTCCGGCCGGGGTGCGGCGCCGGGTGCGGCGCAGGGCCAGCGCGGCGCCGCGGGGCAGCCGGCGCAGCAGCGCGGGCAGCATGCCCGGCTCGTTCGCCAGCGCCGCGGCCAGGTACGCGCCGAGGCCGACGCCGTAGCTGTAGGCCTGGCCGAGCAGCGCCTGCTCGGTGCGCCGGTGCCGGTGCCAGACGACCGCGTCCGGCTGGTAGACCAGGGTCCGGCCGTTGACGATCACCCGGAAGAAGGCCAGCAGGTCGTGGCCGCTCAGGGCGGGGGTGCCGGTGCCGGTGGCGGTGTCGAAGCCGCCGATGGCGCGCAGCGCCGCGATCCGGAACGCCATGTTGGCGCCGGAGCCGAACCGGCCCGCGGTGAACGGGAAGAGCGGGTCCTCGGGCGGGTGGTCGAGGGACCAGGAGCGGCGGGCGAAGCCCTTGTCGAAGCCGCCGTGGTCGTGCAGCGCGCACTGGGCCCGTGTGGCGAGTTCGGCGGGCAGGATCAGGCCGGTGACGCAGCCGATCCGCTCGTCCCCCTCGAAGCCGTCCACCAGGGCGTCGATCCAGCCCGCGTCGACGAGCGTGTCGTCGTCGGCGATGGCCAGGATCTCGCCGGTGGCGGCGGCCAGGCCCCGGTTGTGGGCCCGGGCGACGCCGGGCCGCGGCTCGCGCAGGTAGCGGACGCGTCCGTGGTAGCGGCCGGTGATCAGGAGGCGGGCCTCCTCGCCGGAGGGGGCGCTGTCGACCACGGTGACGTCGTAGTTCGGGTAGCGGTTGCGCAGCAGGCTGTCCAGGCAGTCGCGCAGCATCGCGGGGCGGTCGCGGGTGGCGACGACCACGCTGACCCTGGGCAGGTCCGCGGGCACCCCGGCGCGGCCGACCCGACCGGGCCGCGCCGCGGGTGTCGCGGTGGACAGGGCGGGGACCCGCAGGTCCCGGTGGGCGGCGTCGACCAGCGCCCGGCGCAGCGTGGCGCTGTCGCCTGCGGTGCCGGTGGCCGTGACCAGGCCGAGCGGGTGTCCGTGCAGCCGCACCAACGCCAACACGCGTCCGTCCGGGTCGACCGGGCCGAGGCCTCCGGGTGCGCGCAGCACGCCCGGCTCGTCCAGGTCCAGTTCGACGACCCGGACGGGGGTGTAGAGCGAGTCACGGGCGGCAGAGCGCGGGCAGGCCGCTGCGGTGCGCCGGTCGACGCCGATCATCATCGCTCCCCCACGGCAACGGGCGCCGAGGACCGGGCACCGGGACGTTCGGCGATCAGGGTCCGCAGCACCCGTCGGCCGTCGGAGACGGCGTGGAGGTGCGAGCGGCCGCTGCGGCGGGGAAGTTCGAGGCTCGGGACCTCGGCGATGCGCAGGCCCGAGCGGAGTGCGTGCGCGACCATCTCGGCCTCGATCTCGAAGCCCGCGGAGTGCAGGCTGAGTTCCTCGAGGAAGCTGCGGCGGAAGGCGCAGAACCCGTAGCACAGGTCGGTGAGCACGGCGTGGTACAGGCGGTTGACCACGGCCAGCAGCACCCGGTTGCCGAGCGAGCGGACCCGGGTGAAGTCGAGCGAGCCGCCGCCGGCGATGCAGCGCGAGCCCTTGACGAAGTCGTAGCCGTTGTCGAGGAAGTGCAGGTAGTGCGGGATCTCGCCGGGCCACATCGAGCCGTCGGCGTCCATCATCACGATGTAGTCGCCGGTCGCGGCGGCGAAGCCGGTGCGCAGGGCGTTGCCCTTGCCGGGGCCGCTCTGCACGACGCTGCGGACGTTGGGGAGGCAGTTCCTGGCCATCGCGACGGTGGCGTCGCTGGATGCGCCGTCGACCAGGATGACCTCGTCCACGCACCGCGGGATCTGCTCGAACACCCAGGGGATGTTGCGCGCCTCGTTGTAGGCGGGCACCACCAGGCTGACGGTGTGCGGTGTGGCGAAGTCGCCGGCCCGGCGCATCGGCCGCCGGGCCGGGACCCGGTCGCCGGCGCGGCGCATCGGTCGGCCGTTGCGGACCTGGCTGGGCTGTGCGGGGTCGGGAGGCAGGGTGGTGCTCATCGCTCAGAGGCCTCTCGGGAGGCGGCAGGGCACAGTGGTGCCCTCGGTGGTGTGGAGAGCGAGCATCGACGCGGGCCTGGAATTCCCCCGCCGGCCTCCGTGAGCCCCCCGGCCCCGGCCCCTGAATGCGTCGGTCGTCGTCTCGGGCGCTTGCGCGCCGACGGTAACGCCTGGCTCTGTCGCTGCGAAGCGGTGCCAGTGGACCCATCATCTGCGCCCGATTCACCCTGAGTCAAGGGGAATCGGCGAGATTTTTCACATTTCGGGGCGGTATGTCGGATTCGCCGCAGTGGTGGCCCGGAGGTCGACCGCCTCGGACAGATTGGCCTCCGCGATCCGGCGGGCGATCTCCCCGGGCCGGACGGGCCGCCCGAAGTGCCAGCCCTGGGCCCAGTCGCAGCCCATCAGGCGCAGCCGCTCGGCGTCCGAGCGGTTCTCCACGCCCTCCGCGGTGACGGTCAGTCCGAGCGTGTGCGCCAGCGACACCAGGCCGCTGACGATCCGCCAGCCGAGGTGGGTGTCCTTGGCCGGGTCGTGCAGGTCCCCGACGAACGAGCCGGCGATCTTCAGCCCGGAGACCGGGAGGTCGCGCAGGTAGGCGAGGTTGGACCAGCCGGTGCCGAAGTCGTCGACGGCGAGCGAGACCCCGAGGTCGACCAGGCCGTGCAGCGACTTCAGCGCCTCGTCCTCGGGGCCGACCACAGTGGACTCGGTGATCTCCAGCTGGAGCTTGCCGGGCTGCAGCCCGGTGCTGCGCAGGATCCGGTCCAGGTCCGCGACCAGGCCGGCGTTGCGGGCCTGACGGACCGCCAGGTTGACGTTGAGCTGCGGGGCCCGGTCGCCGAACCGGGTTACCCAGTCCGCGGCCTGACCGCACGCCTGCTCCAGCACCCAGCGGCCGAGCGGCATGATCAGGCCGGTCTCCTCGGCGGTGCCGACGAACTCCTCCGGCCCGAGCACGCCCAGCTGCGGGTGGCGCCAGCGCACCAGCGCCTCCACCGCGGCCAGCGACCCGTCGGCCAGGTTGACCAGCGGCTGGTAGTCGATGAAGAACTCGCCGCGGTCCAGCGCCGAGGGCATCCGGACGGACACCGCGTACCGGCTGACCGCCCGGGCGTTCTCCTTCGGGTCGAACAGCGTCCAGCGCCCGCGCCCGGCCTCCTTGGCCCGGTACAGCGTCAGATCGGCGGCCCGTACGGCCGCTCCGGGCGTGGTGGTGGCCACCCGGCGCTCCAGCACGCCGACGCTGGCACCGACCGCCAGCTTGTGGTCGCCGACCATCACCGGCTTGGCGAGCGCGGCCAGCACGGTCTTGGCGGCGGCCACCGCCTCCTGCTCGCCCCGGCAGTTCTCCAGCAGCACCACGAACTCGTCGCCGCCGAGCCGGGCCACCAGGTGCCCCAGCGGGCTCAGCGCGGCCTCCAGCCGGCCGGCCACCGCGGTCAGCAACTGGTCTCCCATGTCGTGCCCGAGGCTGTCGTTGACCACCTTGAAGCCGTCCAGGTCGACGTAGCACAGGCCGAACCTGGCGCCCGGCTCCGGATCGTCGAACAGCCGCTCCAGCCGGTCGAAGAAGGCGGCCCGGTTGGGCAGCCCGGTCAGCGGGTCGTGGGTGGCCTGGTGGCGCAGCCGCTCTTGCAGCCGGTAGCGGTCGGTGATGTCCTCCAGCATCGCCACCTGGTACTTCGGCACGCCGTCGTCGTCGCGGATCAGCGAGACGGTCAGGTGCGTCCAGACCACCTCGCCGTCCTTGCGGTAGTACGGCTTGTCGAACTGGAAGTACTCGCGCTTGCCGCTGATCAGGTCCCCGTACGCCTCCCAGACGCCCGGGGTGTCCTCCGGGTGGACGAGGTCGCCGACCCGGCGGCCGGCCATGTCGTCGGCGCCGGCGCCGAAGATCTCGCCGAGGGCCCGGTTGACCGCCAGGATGTTGCCCTCGACGTCGCCGATGCCGATGCCGATCGCGGCGCTCTCGAACAGCGCGCGGAAGCGCGCCTCGGACTCGCGCAGGGCCCGCTCGATCTCGTGCCGCGCGGTGTCCGCCGCCAGCCGGATCGCCTCCTGCTCACGCAGCGTGCGCTCGCGCAGGGCGGCCGCCCAGCCGGCCGCGAAGGCGCCGGACAGCTCCGGGCCGCGGTTGTCGGCGGGGTGGCGGTGCAGCAGCTCCACCGCCCGGGCGAGCAGCGCCGGATCGGTGAAGTGGGCCTCGACCAGCAGCGCCCCCGCCTGCTGGGCGGGCGCGGGGTCGAAGGGCTGCCCGTGCCGGGCGCGCTCCAGCAGGTCGGCGGTCCGGCCGACCAGGCCGTTCAGCACCCGCGGGTGCACGGCGGAGCCGTGTCCCTGCTCCAGCAGGCGGGCCCACTCGTCGCGCAGCCCGACCGCGCCGCCGGCCGGCGGCCCGTCGCTCACGGCAGTCGTCCGACGCCGGCAACGCCCGTCATGCGCTCCGGGTGCGGTCCGACCGCGGCGGGATCGTCCGGCCGCCACTCGGGCAGGTAGACGACGCCCGGCTCCACCAGCTCGAATCCGTCGAACAGGCTCTCGATCACGTCCCGGCTGCGCATGGTGAGCGGGGTCGGGGTGCGGCGGTAGAGGTCCTGGTGCGAGCCCGCCTGGTCGGGGCGGCCCTCCAGCGAGGCGTGCGAGAGCGCCAGGAAGCTGCCGGGCGGCAGGGCGTCGCGGAGCGTGCCGACCAGCTTGTGCGGGTCGTCGGCGTCCTGGACGAAGTGCAGCACGGCGACCAGCAGCACGCCGACCGGCTCGCCCGGGGCGAGCAGGGCGGCGACCTCGGGGCGCGCCAGCAGGTCGTCGACGTCGCGCGCGTCCGCCTCGACGATGGTGCTGTCCGGGTCGTCCTGGAGCAGCAGCCGGCTGTGCGCGACGGCCACCGGGTCGTTGTCGGCGTAGACCACCCGGGACTCGGGCCGGATCTCCCGGGCGATCTCGTGCACCGGGCCGAAGGTGGGGATGCCGGAGCCGATGTCGAGGAAGCGGGTGACGCCCGCCTCGGCGAGGAACTGCACGGCGCGCCGCAGGAACGCCCGGTTGGCCCGCATGATCTGCGGGAGCTCCGGCCAGAGCTCCACCGCCTTGCGGGCCGTGCGCCGGTCAGCCTCGAAGTTGTGCGAGCCGCCGAGGTAGTAGTCGTACATCCGGGCGGCGTTGGGCTTCTCGAGATCCGTTCCGGCGGGCACCCAGTTCGGCTGCCGCATGACGGCACCCCCTCCGGCTCGGTTGAAAAAGACAACAGCTCGACATGATTTTCCTATGATCTGATCATCAGGGCAAGCGGAAGGAACGTTCCCGGCTCCGGAACGGACACCCGCACGGCCGACGGCGCCCCGGCCGCCGACCCCGCAGGCTGCGCACGACCCGCGGTGCGGCGGACAATGGTCCCGATGGCCGGACGCATAGAGGACTACGCCCTCATCGGTGACCTCCAGACCGCCGCCCTGGTGGGCCGGGACGGTTCGGTGGACTGGCTGTGCCTGCCCCGGTTCGACTCCCCCAGCTGCTTCGCGGGCCTGCTCGGTGACGGACGGTACGGCGCCTGGCGCCTCGCCCCCGTCGGGGCCGGCGACTGCACCCGCCGCCACTACCGCGGCAACAGCCTCGTCCTGGAGTCGCTCTGGGCCACCCCCGACGGAACCGTCCGGGTGATCGACTTCATGCCGCACCGCGACCGGGTGCCGCAACTGCTGCGCATCGTCGAGGGCGTGACCGGCACCGTCGCGATGCGCGGCGAGCTGCGGCTGCGCTTCAACTACGGCCGGGTGGACCCCTGGGTGCGCCGCACCGAGCACCACCGGGTCGCCGTCGCCGGACCGGACTCGGCATGGCTGCGGGTGCCGCCCGGCGTCCACACCTACGGCCAGGACGGCACCACCGCCTCGGACTTCACCGTCCGGGCCGGCGAACAGGTGCCGTTCGTCCTCACCTGGCAGCCCTCGCACCTGCACTCCACCCCGCGCACCGACCCGGCCGCCGCCCTGGCGCGCACCCTCGACGCCTGGCAGGGCTGGGCGGCCGGCTGCCGCTACCGCGGCGAGTGGCGCGCCGCCGTGCTGCGCTCCCTGATCACCCTGAAGGCACTCGCCTACGAGCCGACCGGGGGCATCGTCGCCGCGCCGACCGCCTCGCTGCCGGAGTCGATCGGCGGCGTCCGCAACTGGGACTACCGGTTCTGCTGGCTGCGGGACTCCAGCATGACGCTCTCCGCCCTGCTGCGCGGCGGCTTCCGCGAGGAGGCGGCCGCCTGGCGCAAGTGGCTGCTGCGGGCGATCGCCGGCGACCCGGGCGACCTGCAGGCCGTCTACGGCGTGGCCGGCGAGCGCGGGTTGGCCGAGACCGAGGCCGACTGGCTCCCCGGTTACCTGAGTTCGGTGCCCGTGCGGTTCGGCAACGCGGCCGTGCGCCAGCTCCAGCTCGACGTCTACGGCGAGGTGGTGGACACCATGCACCTCGCCCTGCGGGCCGGCATCCCGATGGAGCGCCAGGTCTGGAGCCTGCTGCGGACGCTGATGGGGTTCCTGGAGCGGCACTGGCACGAGCCGGACGAGGGCCTGTGGGAGGTCCGCGGCGGCCGGCGGCACTTCGTGCACTCCAAGGTGATGGCCTGGGTCGCGGCCGACCGCGCCCTGAAGATGGCCGAGATGACCGGGCTGCCCGCCCCGGTGGAGCGCTGGCGGGCGATGCGCGACGCCGTCCACGCGGACGTCTGCGAGTACGGCATCGACCGGCGGCGCGGGGTGTTCGTGCAGGACTACGGGGGCCGGGACCTCGACGCCGCCGCGCTGTTCGTGGTGAAGACCGGCTTCCTGCCGCCCGACGACCCCCGGGTGATCCGCACGGTGGACGCCGTCCGCACCGGCCTCGACCACGGCGGCCTGATCCGCCGCTACTCCACCGACTCGGGCGCGGACGGCCTGACCGGGCCCGAAGGGGCCTTCCTGGCCTGCTCGTTCTGGCTCGCCGACGCACTCGGCGCGCTCGGCCGCACCGGCGAGGCGCGGACCCTGTTCACCCGGCTGGTCTCGCTGGGCAACGACCTCGGGCTGCTCGCCGAGGAGTGGGACCCGGCCGAGGGTCGCCAACTGGGCAACATGCCACAGGCGTTCAGCCATGTGGCACTGGTCAACTCGGCCTTCGACCTGGCCGCCGCCTGAGCCCGCGGACCGCCGCCGGACACGCCGCAGGGC
>NZ_JBHWBW010000294.1:7574-9771 GCF_042735675.1 Kitasatospora sp. NPDC059571 | reverse complement strand
CCGCGGCCGGGGCCGGAGCGGCGGCCGGGGCGCCGGAGCCGTCGTCGATGACGGCCAGCTCGGCACCGACCTCGACCGTCTCGTCCTCGGAGACCTTGATCGAGGCGAGGATGCCGGACGCGGGCGCCGGGATCTCGGTGTCGACCTTGTCGGTGGAGACCTCGAGCAGCGGCTCGTCGACCTCCACCCGCTCACCCTCGGCCTTCAGCCAGCGGGTGACGGTGCCCTCGGTCACGCTCTCGCCCAGTGCGGGCAGTGTTACTGAGACCGCCATGGTTTCAGCGACTCCTATCAAGTCTTGCGTACAGGAATGGACAACTAAGGGGGTGTCGCGCGGAGCCGGTGATCAGTCGTGCGCGTGCAGCGGCTTGCCGGCCAGCGCGAGGTGCGCCTCGCCGAGGGCCTCGGACTGGCTCGGGTGCGCGTGGATGAGCTGCGCGACCTCGGAGGGCAGGGCCTCCCAGTTGTAGATCAGCTGGGCCTCGCCGACCTGCTCGCCCATCCGGGCGCCGACCATGTGGACACCCACCACGGCGCCGTCCTTGACCTGGACGAGCTTGATCTCGCCGGCGGTCTTCAGGATCTTGCTCTTGCCGTTGCCGGCCAGGTTGTACTTCAGCGTGACGATCTTGTCCTTGCCGTACTGCTCGACGGCCTTGGCCTCGGACAGGCCCACCGAGGCGACCTCGGGGTTGGAGTACGTCACGCGCGGGATGCCGTCGTAGTCGATCGGCACGGTCTTCAGGCCCGCCAGGCGCTCGGCGACGAGCATGCCCTCGGCGAAGCCGACGTGGGCGAGCTGGAGGGTCGGCACGAGGTCGCCGACGGCGGAGACGGTCGGCACGTTGGTGCGCAGGTACTCGTCGACCAGGACGTAGCCGCGGTCCATCGCGATGCCCTGCTCCTCGTAGCCGAGGCCGGCCGAGACCGGGCCGCGGCCGATCGCGACGAGCAGCACGTCCGCGTCGATGACCTTGCCGTTCTCGGTGGAGACGCGCACACCGTTCTCGGTGTACTCGACGCCGGAGAAGCGGGCCTTCAGCTCGAACTTGATGCCGCGCTTGCGGAACGCGCGCTCCAGCAGCTTCGAGGAGTTCTCGTCCTCGAGCGGGACGAGGTGCGGCAGCGCCTCGACGATGGTCACGTCCACGCCGAAGGACTTCCAGACCGACGCGAACTCGACGCCGATCACGCCGCCGCCGAGGATCACGGCCGACTTCGGGATGTAGTCGAGCTTGAGCGCGTGGTCCGAGGAGATGACCCGGTCGCCGTCGATGGTCAGGCCGGGCAGCGACTTCGGCACGGAGCCGGTGGCGAGGACGATGTGGCGGCCCTCGATGCGCTGGCCGTTGACGTCCACCGAGGTCGGCGAGGAGAGCCGGCCCTCGCCCTGGACGAAGGTGACCTTCCGGGAGGCGACGAGGCCCTGCAGGCCCTTGTACAGGCCGCTGACGACGTCGTCCTTGTACCGGTGGACACCCTTGATGTCGATGCCCTGGTAGGTCGCGAGCACGCCGAACTCGGCGGCCTCGCGGGTCTCGTCGGCGACCTCGGCCGCGTGCAGCAGAGCCTTGGTGGGGATGCAGCCGCGGTGCAGGCAGGTGCCGCCGAGCTCGCCCTTCTCGACCAGGGCGACGCTCAGGCCCAGCTGGGCGGCGCGGAGCGCCGCGGCGTAGCCGCCGCTTCCGCCTCCGAGAATGACGACATCGAAAACGGTGCTGGCGTCGTTCGCCACGTCACGTCCTCCAAGCAAGGTGTGCGGTTCGCCGGGCCGGTCGCGGTCCGGTGGTGCGGGAAGCCTTTGTGAGGCGCCCAGTCGTGCCGGAAATACATCTTTGCACTTGTTCGAGGCCGCTGGTGTCCGGGGCCGCCGCGGCGCACGGCATCCGGCGCCCGCGCAGGGGCCGGATGCCCCGTACGGGTGGGTATCGCCGCAGCTCACAGCGGTTGTCCCGGTGCGGGGAGGCGGGCCGCCGGGCGGCCCGGGCCAGGGGTCTTCCGCTCTGCGGAACGAAGTTTCGCCCGCGGCGAACACGGTCTCGCCATGTGGCCGTCCCCCTGTCGTGGTATTACCGGCAGGTAGCGCAGAAGCGCGCCGAGGGGCCCGGGGCCCCGCCGCCCCCGGCCCCCCCCGCGGGCCCGCCCCCCCGCCCCCCCCGGGGTTTCCTCGACCGGGTGGAGCCGAACTGGGCGATCG